>DASQZE010000231.1:0-15260 GCA_035638875.1 Longimicrobium sp. | reverse complement strand
CAAGGTGACGATCACGGACGGCCCGTTCGCCGAGGCCAAGGAGCTGGTCGCGGGCTTCGTGCTGGTGGAGGTGCCGTCGCGGGAGGCCGCCCTGGAGCTGGCCCAGCAATTCCTGGAGATCGCGGGCGATTCCGCCGCCGAGATCCGCGAGGTCATCGGCGCGCCGCATTGATCGAGAGATCCGAGCGGGGGGGACGGATTGCGCGGAGGGTGGCGGGAACCGGCCGAGGCGGGAGCGCGGCCGAGGTGGGAGCGGGACCGAGGCGGGAGCGAATAAATTCGCGGCTACAACGTCACACTGTCGGCCTCCGCCGACACCGATCGGCCGGCATCGAGCCGCCGGGGCAGCCGCTCCGGCGGCTCCGTGTTTTACCCCCCCTACCCCGCGCTTGTTTTCCTGAGATGCTCGCGATCCTCGCCACACCCGCCTGCGCCCGGACTCCGCCCGTGCCCCGAGCCCGCCTCACCGCCGTCCCGATTCATCCGCCCGATCGCTCTCATCATCACCGCTGTCGATTTCCCTGCCCCTCGTTCGTCGCAGTGGTAGAGACGGGCAGCGCGACGCACCGAACCACCCGCGTTCGGTTCGCGGAAGCCCCTCCCACGCAGGGATGCACCGCGCACCCCGACGATCGACGGCGTCGAGGTGCCTGCCACGAAATCACACTCCAGCAACGAGATACACCCATGCGCTTCATGATCATCCGCAAGGCCGACGAGAGCACCGAGGCCGGCGCCAAACCCACCCAGCCGCTGGTGGACGCAATGATGAAGTACAACGAGGAGATGATCCGCGCGGGCGTCATGGTCGGCGGCGACGGCCTCAAGCCCAGCGACCGCGGCGCCCGCATCAAGTTCAGCAACGGCACGCCGACGGTCACGGACGGCCCCTTCGCCGAGGCCAAGGAGCTCATCGCCGGCTACACCCTCATCGAGACCGCCTCGCGCGAAGTGGCGCTGGAGTGGGCCACGCGCTGGCCCGCCGAAGACGGCGACGGCCACGTGGAGCTGGAGCTTCGCGAGCTGTACGAGGCCGACGACTTCGGCGACGAGTTCACCGACGCCATCCGCCGGCAGGAAGAGCTCCTGCGCGCGCAGACGGCCGGCCAGAACGGCTGACGAACATCCGCTCCGCCCGCATGTCGATCTCGCGGAGCCCCGTTCGTCGCAGTGGTAGAGACGCGGATGCAGGGCGCGCCGGGACGGTCCCGGCGCCCCGCCCCGAACCCGAGCACGGAGACACGACCATGCGCTTCATGATCCTCATCAAGGCCAGCGCCGATTCCGAGGCCGGCGTGCTGCCCAGCCAGCAGCTGCTCACCGAGATGGGCAAGTACAACGAGGAGCTGGTCAAGGCCGGCATCCTGCTGGCCGGCGAGGGGCTGCACCCAAGCTCCCGCGGCGTGCGCGTGCAATTCGTCGGCAAGGAGCGCACGGTGGTCGAAGGCCCGTTCGCGCAGACCCGGGAGCTGCTCGCCGGCTTCTGGCTCATCCAGGTGAAGTCGCGCGACGAGGCCATCCAGTGGGTCAAGCGCATCCCCAACCCCGACGGCGACGACTTCGAGGTGGAGATCCGCCAGGTGTTCGAGGCCGACGACTTTGCCCCCAGCGACCCCACCGGCGAGCTGCGCGAGGCCGAGGCGCGCCTCCGCGAGCAGGTCGCTGCCGGCGTCTGAGCGCATCCATAGGGTGTGTCCGAGAAAGCCTCTACGCGATCGATTTCCTGAGGGGGGCGCCGCTGGAACCCTTGCCGCGGCCGGGCCCATGGCGCCGACCGAAGGATCTGGCCTGCCAAACCGAGGGCCGGACTCGCGGCTGCAAGCCTGCCCCCGGTGGCGCGGAGTAGATCCTTCGGCCGCGCGCAAAAGCTTGTGCACGTTCTAGTTCCGGCGTGTGCTCCCTCAGGAGATCAACGGGCTTGTGCCACGAAGAATGCGGATCCTGAACACGCGCCAGACCATCGTTACGCAACCACTTTCGGGAGATACGGGAGATGAGAAAAGTCGTCGCCGCCGCGTTCGTGAGCCTGGACGGAGTCATGCAGGCGCCGGGCGGGCCGCCGGAAGATCCCACGGGCGGCTTCGAGTGCGGCGGGTGGCTGGTGCCCTATTCGGACGAGGCGACCGGCCAGTTCGTCATGGAGGCGTTCTCCACGCCCTTCGACCTGCTGCTGGGCCGCAGGACGTACGACATCTTCGCCGCGCACTGGCCGTTCATGCCGGACGGAGACCCCATCAGGGAAGCGTTCGACCGCGTCACCAAGTACGTGGCGACCCGGTCCGGCATGCCGCTCACGTGGCAGAACTCCGTCCGCCTGGAAGGGGACGCGGCGGATGCCGTGCGCCGCCTGAAGCAGGAGGACGGGCCCATGCTGCTCACGCAGGGGAGCAGCGTGCTCCTGCAGACCCTGTTCGCGCACGACCTGGTGGATGAGCTACGCGTCCTGACCTTTCCCCTGGTCCTGGGGCGCGGCAAGCGGTTCTTCACCGAGGGCGCCATGCCGGGCGCGCTCACCCTCACCGACACGCGCGTGTCCTCGACGGGCGTCATCATGAGCGTGTACGAACGAGCGGGCGAGGTCAAGGTCGGCTCGTTCATGCTGCCGGAGCCCTCGCAGGCCGAGCTCGAACGGCGCGAGCGGATGAAGCGGGAGGGATGAAGACCGCGCGTCGCAGCCAGAGGCACACCGTCCACCCGTCCCGAGGAACCCCATGCTGATCCCCATCGCCGCCGGCGCCGCCGCCCTGCTGGGTGGCCTGTTCACCTACGCGGGCACCCGCCCGGGCACCTTCCGCGTGCAGCGCTCCACGCTCATCCAGGCGCCGCCGGAGGCCATCGCACCGCACATCACCGACTTCCGGCGGTGGGCCGCGTGGTCGCCGTACGAAAAGCTGGACCCGGCGATGAAGCGGACGTTCGCCGGCGCGGAGCGCGGGGTGGGCGCCGTCTACACGTGGGAGGGGCGCAAGGCGGGTGCGGGGCGGATGGAGATCCGGGAGGCATCGCCCCGGCGCGTGGCCATCCAGCTGTACTTCTCCAGGCCCTTTACCGCGCACAACACGGCGGAGTTCACGCTGGAGCCCGAGGGCGCGGCCACGCGCGTCACCTGGGCCATGTACGGGGCCGCGCCGTTCGCCATGAAGCTGATGGGCATCTTCCTCGACGTGGACGACTTGAGCGGCAAGGACTTCGTGACGGGCCTCGCCAACCTGAAGACGCTCGCCGAGGCCCCGGCCGCGGAAACCACACGCTGATCGCAACGAAAAATCCAGGAGAACCGCACGTGATCACCTACATCCACTCCGCCACCATCCTCGTCAGCGACCAGGAGCGGGCGCTGGACTTCTACGTCAACACGCTGGGCTGGGAAAAGCGCATCGACCAGGTGATGGGCGACGGATACCGCTTCCTCACCGTGGGCCCGGTGGGCGGGCAGGCGGAGCTGGCGCTGGGGCCCGTGCACATCCTGGGCGGCACGCCGGGCGTGGGCATCAACGCGGGGCGCGGGATGGAGGGCGCCAGCGGGATCAGCTTCGCGGTGGAGGACGTCGCGGGCACGTACCAGACGCTGACCGAACGGGGAGTCCAGTTCAGCGGGCCGCCGGAAGAGATGCCGTGGGGCGACAAGGCCACCTGGCTCATCGACCCGGACGGCAACCGCTTCTTTCTCACGGGGAACTGACCCTGCCCGGCGGGACGAGGACCCGGGGACCGGCGCGGGCGGGCCGGTCCCTTCGCCGCGCCACGCATCGTGACGCGGCGCGGCTTGCGCTCGCGGGGATGGACGCTATAGTCCGTCCCCGTGACGACCAACGAGACGCACCGCGCCATCGACGCGGTCTGGAGAATCGAATCGGCGAAGGTGATCGCCGGCCTTGCGCGCATGGTGCACGGCGACGTGGGGCTCGCCGAGGACCTGGCGCAGGACGCGCTGCTCGCCGCGCTGGAAAAGTGGCCGCAGACCGGCGTGCCGGACAACCCCGGCGCGTGGCTCATGGCGACCGCCAAGCGCCGCGCGATCGACATGTTCCGGCGTAACCGCATGCTGGACCGCAAGCACGCGGAACTGGGCCACGAGCTGGAGGCCCGGATCGAGGCCGCCGTGCCGGACCTGGACGCGCAGCTGGACGATCCCATCGGCGACGACCTGCTGCGGCTGGTGTTCACCTGCTGCCACCCCGTGCTCACGCAGGAGGCGCGCGTCGCCCTCACCCTGCGGATGCTGGGGGGATTGACGACGGAGGAGATCGCCCGCGCCTTCCTGGTGCCCGTACCGACCGTCGCGCAGCGGATCGTCCGGGCCAAGAAGACGCTGGCGGATGCGAAGGTGCCCTTCGAGGTGCCGCGCGGCGCGGAGCTCGCCGAGCGGCTGTCGTCCGTGCTGGGCGTGATCTACCTCGTCTTCAACGAGGGCTATTCCGCCACCGCGGGCGACGACTGGATGCGCCCCGCCCTGTGCGAGGATGCGCTGCGCCTGGGCCGCATCGTGGCCGAGCTGGCCCCCGCCGAGGCCGAGGTGCACGGGCTGGTGGCGCTGATGGAGATCCAGGCGTCGCGCCTGCGCGCGCGGACGGGACCGAAGGGCGAGCCCATCCTGCTGCTGGACCAGGACCGCGGCCGCTGGGACCAGCTGCTCATCCGCCGCGGCCTGGCCGCCCTGCAGCGCGCCGAGTCGCTGGGCGCGCTGGGCCCCTACGGGCTGCAGGCCGCCATCGCCGCGTGCCACGGGCGGGCGGGCACGGCGGAGGAGACGGACTGGGCGCGCATCGCCGCGCTGTACGGCGCCCTGTCGCAGATGGCCCCGTCCCCCGTGGTGGAGCTGAACCGGGCCGTGGCGCTGGCGATGGCGTTCGGGCCGGCGGCGGGGCTGCAGCTGGTGGACCAGCTGGTGTCGGAGCCGTCGCTCAAGGCGTACCACCTGCTGCCGGCCGTGCGGGGCGACTTCCTGGTAAAGCTGGGGCGCCTGGACGAGGCCCGCGCCGAGCTGGAGCGCGCCGCCGGGCTCACACAGAACGCCCGCGAGCGCGACCTGCTGCTGGAGCGCGCCGCCGCCTGCGCCCGCGACGCCGCCCGCGCCTCCGCCTGAGCGCGAAACCGGCGCCGCCGGGGCTCCAGCCGAGCCTCTGCCTGGCGCGGAACCGCGCGGCCGAGTTCCCGCCGAGCGAATGAATTCGCCGCAGCAACGACACGAAGTCCGCCTGCGCGGACTGCCGCCGCCGTGCCGGATGGCTGGATGGGGTGCGGGACGCCGGCGGCCGAGCAGCCGGAACGGCGCCACCGTTGTTTTCCTGAGGAAGGCGCCGCCGGTCCTCGCCCGTCGACTGTCCCGTGGCGCCGACCGAAGGATCTCCTCGCCCGCGCATGACCGCCGCCCCGCGCCACACACTCGCCCGTGCGGTGTACGGATGCCGGCCGGGCTCGGCGGAGTCCAGGTCGCTGATGCAGATGCCGGTCGCGGGGGGATGGATCTGCGGCGCGGTGGCAAGGCCCGAGACCGGGCGATTGAAATCGCGGCACCGAAAACGTGATGTCGGCCTTCGCCGACGGGTCCGGCACGGACCGGATGCCGTGGGCAAGGCGGGGTGCCTGCCGTGGTGTCCGCGCAGGCGGACAGTGTGCAGTCGTAGCCGCGAATTCATTCGCTCTCGGGGGATGGTGGATACTTCGGTCGAGGCCATGCATTGCGAATCGCGCGACCGACGCCCCGCACCGGTGTACTGACTGCCCCGGGGCACGAGCCGTCGGCGAAGGCCGACATCACGCTTTCGGAGCCGCGACTTCAGTCGCCGGGGGACGGGAGCCGGATGCATCCTCGGGTTCCGCCATGCCGGCCGTCCCGCCGGGGACGGGAGCCGGATGCATCCAAGGGTTCCGCGATGCCGCCGTCCCGCACGAATCGAGAAGAAGGAGGCCGCCGTGTGCCGCAACATCAAGCAGCTCTACAACTTCGATCCGCCCGCGTCGGAGGACGAGATCCGCGCCGCGTCGCTGCAGTTCGTGCGCAAGCTCACGGGCTTCAACAAGCCGTCGCAGGCCAACGAAGCGGCCTTCAACCAGGCCGTGGACGACGTGACCGCGGCCGCGCGCGTGCTGCTGGAGTCGCTGACCACCAGCGCCCAGCCCAAGGACCGCGACGTAGAAGCCGCAAAGCTGCAAGAGCGTTCGCGCCTGCGGTTCAGCCGCGGGTGAACCAGCCCGCTTGCCGGATGCATGCAGCTGCATCCACGATGACGCCCCACCGGCCGCCCGTGTGCCGATGACCGATCCGCCCCTGCCGACGAGCCAGGAATCCGTGACCGATACAGCCCGGCCCGCCAGCGCCGCTCCCCCGCCCCCCGCCCCGGCCGCCCCCGCGCCCAGGGGCCGCTACGACCGGTCCATCATCGAGGGGCCCCTGCGGCCCACGGTGTGGAAGCTCGCGTGGCCCGCCATGCTCACCAACTTCATCGGCGGGATGCAGGGGATCGTGGACCACGTGGTGGTGGGTCACATGGTCGGCTTCGCGGGCAACGCGGCCATCGGCGTGTCGCTGCAGCTGTACATCATGATCATCGCCTTCATCAGCTCGCTGTTCATGGGGATGAGCGTGCTGGTGGCCCGCTTCGTGGGCGCGGGCGACGAGGAAAAGGCGGACCGCACCGTCTACCAGGCATTCCTCACCTCCATCGGCATTTCGCTGGGGATCATGGCGCCGCTGGGATACGTGCTGTCGCCGTATCTGCTGGACCTGGTGAACGCCGCCCCCGCCGTAAAGGCCGAGGCGCTGCCGTTTCTGCGGGTGATGTTCACGTGCAGCAGCGGCATGCTGTTCTTCTTCATGATCAGCGGCGCCCTGCGCGCCGCCGGCGACGCGCGCACGCCCATGGTGCTGGGCATCGCCATGACGCTGCTCAACCTGGTGCTGAACATCGTCTTCATCGCCGGCCTGGGGCCCATCCCCGCGTTCGGCACGGTGGGCTCGGCCATGGGCACGGCCATCGCCACGGGGATCATCGCCGTGTACGGCACGTGGAAGCTGTGGAGCGGCGGCTGGGTGGTGCGCTTTCCCCGCGGGCAGGGGTGGGGGCCGGACTGGACGGTCATCCGCTCGCTCTTCCGCTTCGGCCTGCCGACGGGGATCCAGGGCATCGCCATGAACGTGGGCGGCGTGCTCATGCTGGGCTTCATCGGCTCGCTGGCGCAGAGTGCGGCGGCCCAGGCGGCGTTCGCCGTGTCGTACTCGCAGCTGTTCTCCATGATCACCTGGACGGCCATGGGCTTGATGGGCGCCGCGGCCACCATCGCGGGGCAGAACCTGGGCGCGGGGCAGCCGCAGCGGGCCGTGGACGGGGTGGCCGTGGCCGCGCGGATCGCGTTCTTCGGCGCGGCGCTCATCGGCGCCCTGTTCATGATCTTTCCCCGGCAGCTGCTTTCCATCTTTGGCATGGACGAGCCGGCCGTGGTGGAGATCGGCACGCAGCTGCTGCGGGTGCTGAGCCTGTCGGGCGTGTTCATCGCCGTGGCGCTCACGTACACCGGCGGCCTGCAGGGCACGGGCGATACGCGCAGCCCGCTGTACATCTCCATCGTCTCGCAGGTGGCGATCCCGCTGGGGATCTGCTTCTTCGTGCAGCAGTTCGGCGTGCTGGACGCGCTGGACATCTGGCTGGCCATCTTTGCGGGCCACGTCGCGCGCTGCCTGCTGAGCGTGGTGCGGTTCAACCAGGGCCGGTGGCGCGGCATCGCCGTCGACATCGCTCCCGCCGCGCCGTGACACGTTTTGACGATCAAGAACCCGTGCTTCCCCGATTGATTTCCTGAGGGAGGCGCCGCCGGATCCGTCCTCGTGCACGATCTCCGGCGCCGACCGAAGGATCTCCTCGTCCGTGCATGACCGCCGCGGATGAGCCGAATCTCGCCCGCTGAGGGTCGGAGTGCGGGGGATGCGATGCAGAGAGAATCCGGGTCCAAACCGGGGAAATGCATCCAGGCAGACCCCAGCCGGGCGAATGAATTCGCTGCAACAAGCACACGAAGTCCACCTGCGTGGACTCCCTGCACCGGGCGAGTGCCTCGGGGTGGGCGGAGTCCTCGGATCGCAGCTTTTCTTGTCCGCGTAGCCAGACGGAGGGTGGAGGGGATGACGGACAGCAGCATCGCGCAGCCGCCCGCGCCGGGCATGGAGCACCGGCGGCTGGATGCGTTCGTGGGGACGTGGCGGACGGAGGGGGTGATACGGGCCGGCGAACACGGGCCGGCGACCCCGTTCACGGCGACCGATCGCTACGAGTGGATGCAGGGCGGATACTTTCTGCTGCACCACGTGCGGGCGCACATGGGCGACGTGGAGCTGACGGCGCTCGAGGTCATCGGCTACGATGCGGAGACGGGCACGTATCCCATGCGCTCGTACGACAGCCAGGGCAACACGGGCACGCACCAGGCAACGCTGCGCGACGGCAACTGGACGTTCCAGGGCGCCACGGAGCGCTTCACCGGCTCGTTCAGCGGCGACGGCGGCACCATCACCGGCCTGTGGGAGCAATCGGCGGATGGGGTGACGTGGGTCCCCTGGATGGACGTGACCCTGACGCGCCACGACTAGCCGGACACGCGCCGACCCGCGGCGGCGATCCCCCCCCGCTCACGCGATGCCGCGCCGCGACGGTTCTGGCCGTGATGTCCGCGGAGGCGGACAGCGTGAAATTGTAGCCGCGAAGCCGCGAATTCACGCTCCCGTCACCGCCGGGACTCGGTTCGCTCCCACGATCCGCCGCGCGACGGATCACCTCCGCCACGCGGCATCACCACGGTCATGAAGAAGCAGGAGCCCCGGCGGGATGCGCCGGGGCTCTCGTCGTTCATCATTCGAAATCCGCGAATCCGCTACGATCCTGGCCTACGACCCCGCGGGCTGCGCGGCGCCCACCCGCCGCGCCTCCCAGCGGCCACCGACACCGGCGTTCATCCCGTCGGGGCGGGTGATGCGGCACGAGACCGTGCCCGCCACGTGGTCGGTCGTCGTCATCACCCCGGTGTACTGGCAGTCGTCCACCTGCAGGCTGATGCTGCGGAAGCCGAAGCTGCCCGTGCCGGTGCCCCCCGATTCCGCGCGGGCCGAATCGCCCCCCATCACACAGTCGGTGGTCTGGCGATAGCTCATGGCCAGCCGGCTGCCTTCGGGACGGAAGTTCATGGTGCCCGCGTTGGCGCAGAAGTACGCGCTGCCGCGCTCGCCGATGGTCTCCGTGAACGCCCAGTTCCCCGCCAGGTCCGTCGTCAACGCTCGCGGCGCGAAGGTCACGCGGCGCACCTCGCGGATGCGGCCGGCGTCTTCCCTCCCCTCCACCAGGTCGTAGCCCATCAGCGCGAACACCCGCCCGCGCAGAAAGAGCGGCCGCCCGTTGCCGTACCAGTCCACGCAGCTGGCCCGGCAGCCGTCGTCGCCCGTGGGATCGCCCGCCGTCAGGGCACCCAGCTCCGTGAGCCGGAAGTCCTGGTTGCGCAGGAACAGGATGCTGGCCGAGCCCACCCGCAGGTGCTCGTACCCCGGCCGGTCGCCCCCGCGGACGGGGAGCCCCAGCACGCCCGCGTCCGCCGCGTCGGGCCGGTAGAAGAAGCCGTGGCTGCGCGTCTCGCCCTGCGACGCGGAGGGTTGCGTGTAGCGGTGCGCGAACCGCGCGCTGTCCGCCCCCAGCCGCACGCCGCTGAAGTGCAGGTCGCGCCCGTCGCCGCCGATGACCACGGCGCCGCTCCCCATGGCCTCAATGCGGTCTACCCCGTGCCGCAGCGAAACCAGGCTCAGCTCCGGCCCGGCCCAGCGCGCGGCGACGGCCACCGCGCTGTCGGCACGGGGGCGCCCCCATCCCGCGCCGCCGCCGTACAGCAGCCACTCGCCCACGTAGCGGTTCTGCAGCGCTTCCTCGCCGCCCCTGCCCGGGAGCGGCCGGTACAGGGAGAGCGGCGCCGACCGCCGGCCGTCGCCCAGGGCGGACAGCGGAACGCGCAGCAGGGCCAGCCGCCCTTCCGCGTACTCCGATCCCCACATCGCCTCGCCGTCCGCGTCCGCCGCCGTAAGCACGTTCAGGTGCCCGTCGCCGCTCTCCAGGAACGACATCTGGTCGATGGGCGCGCCCGTGACGCGCAGCCCCGTGGGCGCGGTGCCGTCCAGGGGCATGCGGTACAGCACGGATTCAGGCGTCTCGTCCTCTTCGTCCTCCGTCCACCGCCACTGCGTCGCCCACACGTAAACGGAGGTCGGGGAAACGTAGAACACGCGCCCCTCCGGCCCGTACAGCGCGGTGGATTCGCAGCGCAGGTCGTCCGCGGCCAGGGTACACACGGTCACGGTGTGCAGCGTCAGGTCGCCCTCCACGTACAGGGGGCCGGCGGGGCGGTACACGCGGGTGGCGGATGCCGTCCGCTGGAACGCCGAGTCCGCCCCGCCCCACCGGCGCACGGCGGGAAAGCTGGCGTACGGGTCCTCCTCGTCCAGCTCCACCGGGATGGGCGCGTAGAAGATGAGCCGGTCGCCGATGAGCCGGCTGGCGTAGTTGCGCGACGAGTAGTAGTCCCCCGAGCGCAGGTGATACGTGGCGCGATGTGCCAGGCTGCCGTCCGCGCCGATGCGGAACAGCCCCAGCTCCGTGCCACCCCGGGCATAGCTGAAGCCGATGACGACCACGTTGTCGCCGGAGACGAGCATCTCGTCGTACCACGCCGAGCGCGGGTCGATGCCGGGCCCGAACGCGTCCACCGCGGCCACCGGCTGCAGCGCGTCCCCGCCGATGCGCACCGTGAACAGCCGTCCGCGCCGCAGCACCACCAGGTGGTCGCCGTGCACCTTGACGATGCCGCCCTCGTCCACGCCCACGTGCTGCACGTTGGTCACGGACTCGGCCGCCCCGCTGGCCGTCTGCGCCGGCGCCGGGGCCGAAGGCGCGGCGGGAGCTGAAGGCGCAGACGGAGCCGAGGGGGGTGGAGGGGGCGGCGGAGCCGAGGGGGGCGGAGGAGGTGGCGGCGGCGGAGGGGGAGGGGGTGGCGGCGCGTCCTCCAGGAACCGCTCGTACTCGCGCTGCAGACGGCGGTTGAACTCCAGGTACTCCGCCTCGCTGGGGAACGCCCGGAGCGTAGGTCCGCCCGTGCCGGGCGCGGGGCCCGATGCAGGCGTGGCGCATCCGCCCAGCGTGGCGGCGCAGAACGCGACGGCGAGTACGTGACGGGATCGCGTCATGGGGGTGTAGCGGAGGAGGATGACCGGAGGAATGGCCGCGGCAGCGGGCGCCGCAGCTGCGGTTGTGATCCGACGATTATGCGTATCCGGCGCTGATACGGAAAGTAGCGTCAGTGCCCCAGGAAACGCGCCCCTCGAGTTTATGAGGGAGGCGCCCCCCGCGGCCAGCCCATCGGCAGCCTTTCGTTCCCCTGGAGCAGACGGACGGTGGCGGGATGGCGGAGAGAAACACCGAAGTCGGTGAACCGCGCCGACGATCCCCACCCGCTCGCGCGGTTCCGCGCACGGCGGTTCTCGCCGTGGTGTCCGCGGAGGCGGACAGTGTGAAGTTGAACCCGCGAATTCATTCGCTCCCGTTACCGCCGCACTCGATTCGCTCCCACGATCCGCCGCGCGACGGATCACCCCCCGCCACGACGGCATCCCCGCGATCCTGAACCGAAACGCCCGGGCCTGAATGACGGGGCTCTCGTCGTTCATCACGGCATCATGGATGGATTCCATCGAACGCATCGTGCCGGCGCGGAGCGGCCTCGTGCGAACGGGACGGTAGATCCTTCGGTCGGCGCCACGGTTCGGCCACGGGCGAGGATCGGCGGCGCCTCCTCAGGAAAACGACGCGGCGCTGGCATTGCCACTCAGGGGCCGAGCGCGCAAACCCTCGATCAACCCCTCACGGTTTCCGGCGCGCCTCCATCCGCTTGGCCCACTCCGCACGGGAGGCGCGGAGGGTGTCGAGCTTCTCGTCCACGGCGGGTGTGAGGGGGAGCCCGTCGGCGATGGAGGCCAGTTCCTCGGCCTCGCGCCAGTGCTGCTCCAGCTCCGCCAGGTCGCCCTCCAGGGCGCGGCGCTCCGCGTCCTCGTGCGCGGCCATCTCCATGGCCAGGCGGATCTCCAGCGGCATGTTCCACACGTCGCGGTGGCCGGCGCCCATCCGCCGGGCGTCCTCCTCCGCCCGCTCCAGGAACCGCTCCGGCGAGTGCGCGCGGTCGATGCGGCGCACGGCACTCTGCACCTGCCCGCGCGGGGCGCCGGCCCCGTTGGCACGCGCCATCAGCACGGCCAGGGCACGCAGGGCGCGCGGCCCCGTCAGCACGTGCTGGCGCGCTTCGCCCCACTCGTACGCGTTGGCCAGCGGCGCACCGTCCGCCACCATCGGCAGGGGAAGGTACGTGCGCACGTGCAGCGCCCACCCGCGGCCGGCCGTGCGGTCCTGCTCCGGGCGCAGTCGCACCCGGTCCAGCGCGCGACCATCCGCCAGCATCATCAGCCCCGCGTCGTCGCGCAGGACGCGCTGCGCCTGGCGCGTATCGAACCCGTCCGCCCCCCCCGGCAGCCCCCGCTTCTTCCACTCCGCCGCGGCGAACACGGGAAGCCCCACGAGCGCCGCCGCGGGCGCCACGAGCACCCCCGCGCCCACGCCCAGCGCGATGCCGCCCAGCGACACCGCCGAAAGCCACGCCCGCTTTTGCCGGGCCAGGAACTGCGCGCCGTAGCGCCACGCCGCGAACTCCGGCCGCAGGGGGCGTCCCACGCGCACCAGCTCCGTGCCGTCGCTTAACCGCGCCAGGCCGATGTTGTCCGTGGAGGTGCGGATGTTCGTGTCGCGAAAGCGGCGCTCGCAGTCCTCGATGGCCTCCCAGCGCTCCTCCAGCGCCGACAGGTTCCACCGCCCGCAGGTGGGGCACACGGCCCACAGGCGCCCCTTCTCCGCGTCGAACGCCAGCCGGGTGCCCACCGGAAAGTGCTCGATGCTTTCGTTCTCGCCCAGGCCGCCGTGGCAAAAAATGCAGGTGGAGTACATCGCCGTGGATGAAGATCGGAGGTTGCGGATGGGGATCGTCCCCGCCCGCCGTCCTGATACGCGCCGGGGACTCCACAGGTTGCGAGTGGCTGCTGCTCTCGCCGGATCGATGGGATTCGGAGGCGAGATCTTCCGTCGCAGGCGGAGGGAGAGCGAATGAATTCGCGGCTACAACTTCACACTGTCGGCCTCCGCCGACACCACTGCGGCGCCAGGCCGGAACCCGGGCGCCAGGACGAAGGCCCCGCCGGCAGCTGCCGGCGGGGCCTTCGACACGAGGCTGAACGTGCGTCAGTTCACGCTGGCCGGTACGTGCCCCACTCGGCACGCAGGGCGTCGCTGATCTCGCCGAGCGTGACCATCGCCTTTACGGCGTCGAGATGATGCGCGGCATCAGCCTGCCGCCACGGCCGGCGCGGGATCCACCATCAGCCGCTGTAGCCAAGCGACGAAGCGCTGTGCCTGGGGAGCTTGCGCGTCCAGATCGCGCTTTCCGATCGCCTGGCCCATCGGCGACCCAGGCTGCTCCTGCCACGCGAGCCAGGTATGAATGATCGCTTTCGAACGATGCACGGGCGAGAACCGGCGCTCCTTGGCAGGGATGGCGTCGATCGCCGCCGCGGCCCTCGCCAGCAGGGCGTCCCCCGCCGGAACGAGCGACGCGATGAAATCTTCCAGCATCCCTGCAGTCGTGTTGTCAGGCATCAGCCACACCCCGACAACCGGTTTTCCAGCCTGGACGAGGATGGTTCCGTCCGCCTCGGGAGCGAGCGGCACATTCTCGTATCCGAGCGTACGGAGAAGGTCCCCGATGCTCGTCCACCGTGAAGCGACCGCGGAATCGGCATCCGCCACCACGCCAACACGCTCGATCGCGCTTCCCCGCAACTGGACGGAGACGAGGTCGAGCAACGGATCTATGCCCTCCGCATCCTCTACGTCGAACGTTTGCGGCATCCCGTAGCTCTCGCACAGTCCCCACACGACGTGCTTGTCGTCCTTGCCCTCGACCAGGAGGCGTCGCTTGAACTTGGGCATCAGCGAATTTCGACGTCATGGCGGGCCGCGATTGCAACGTCCGCCTCCGTGAATGCGACTGGATCGATGTTGCCGTCCGGCTGGCGCTCCAGCCGGTAGAGCATGCCTTCCGCCGGACTGCGGTTGGCGGCGTGCTGAAATCCGACGACCGCCTCCCAGCTGTGCGTGGTCGCGAACACCTGGACGTTCAGCTCCTCGGCAAGCTTGAAAAGGCATTCCCACACCTCGAGCTGGACGGTGTGGTGCAACCCGTTCTCCACCTCGTCGACGAGCAGCACTCCTCCCCGGGAGCGCACACACGCCAGTGCCAACCCAAAGACGCGGTTCGTGCCGTCGCCCATGCTCGTGAGGGGTACGGGGCGTACCGTATCGGATAGCTGCAGTGCGACAGACCGTCCCCCGCTCGCCGGCTCCCCGAGCAGGTAGACTCGCTCCAGCGCGGGGATGACCGCGCGAAGTGCCTCCTCGACCTGCGGAGCGTATCCGGCCGAGGCCGCTTGATCCCACATCTCGGCGAGCCGCGCACGATCAAACCCCTGCGCGGGCACGAATGCCGTGCTCTGCGACGTGCCGGTCAGCATGATGCCGAACCGCTTTAGGAACCAGTCCAGCGACAGTTCGGTCAACTTGCCGCCACGCTCGATATGTACGAGCGGCGATTCCGGGCCAAGGAACAGTTCCAGCAGTTCGCCCCCGGTTTCCTCTCCAGTCGTGCTCGTTGCCCAGGGGAGCGAGATGACCAGCGCCGGGCCTGGATCGTCCGTCGCCGCAACGCGGATTGCGTTGCCAACCAGGCCGGAGAAGCTGCCGTAGAACAACGATCGCACGCTTTCCACAACTGCGCTGACCTGCTCTGGCGTGACCTCGTCGTACGCAGCGGGGCGGAAGCGGGGCCGAAAGTCCGTGCGTTCCCGGAGAATGCTCGCCAGCACCGTCCTGGGCGTGCGGGTCGCGTACAGCTGTACCGCCTCCAGGAACGAGGTCTTTCCGGCGTTGTTCTCACCCACGACGAGGTTCACCCGCCCCAGCCTGGGCAGTTGGAGACGACCGATTCCGCGATAGCCCTCTACCTCGATGGTCCGGAGCAAGAGATCGCTCTTCGTGGGAGTCATGATCACGCCGGCCGGTACGTGCCCCACTCGGCACGCAGGGCGTCGCTGATCTCGCCGAGCGTGACCATCGCCTTTACGGCGTCGATGATGCGCG
>DASQZE010000230.1:0-4589 GCA_035638875.1 Longimicrobium sp. | reverse complement strand
CGCAGTTTGTGGGGCTTTCCGCAGTTGTTGCGGCGGGGTTACCCGCTCAGGACGGATGCCCGCCTGCGGGTCCATCCTCCGTCCCGCCTCCCCCTCTCGCTACCCACCCACAAAAACGGCCCCGTCCTCTCACCGAGAACGGGGGCCGCTTCTCTGCCGGAAGTAGATGCTGCCGCAACGTCGAATCCAGCCGCCCGGAGTGGCTCCTGCCGCGCGTCAGTGGTCGTGCGCCGGGCAGCCGCAGTGGTTGCAGGACGCGTCGTGGCGCAGGCGGCCGCTCCACAGCATCCCGCCCGCGAGCAGCAGTCCGCCGGCGACGCCCGTCACCGCCTCCGCCGCGCCGTGCAGGCCGAGCACGGCCGCGACCATCCACAGCCCTACGCCCGCCAGCATCGGCAGCAGCACGGCAGAGCGGCGGTGCGTGCGGATGCCGCTCCACGCCGCGCCCGCCGCCAGCAGCGCGGACGCGCCCTGCACGAGCGGCTCGGCCTCATGTCCCAGCCCCAGCGCCGGCACGGCCAGCACCAGCAGCGGCGATGCCACGCAGTGCGCGGCGCAGAGAAGCGGCAGCGCGGCGGCCCAGTCCAGTCCCCGGCGGCGTACGGTGGTCTCCATCATCGGACAATCGGTGCGGTCTGCGGGAAAAACGAGCCGGGGGCGCGATGTCGCGCCCCCGGCAGGTGTGCTGCCCACAACGATAACCCCGCTGTCAACCCGCCCACACACGGCCGATGCGCGCGGACCGCATCCATCGAACATGCAACGCGTTGGATGCGGGCGAGGGCCGGCAGCCGCCACCGGGAGAACCCATGCAGCGCGGCGGACCCCGGCCCCGGCGATTGAAATCGCGGCATCGAAAACGTGATGCCGGCCTTCGCCGACGGGTCCGGCACGGGCCGATACCGTAGGGTACAGGAAGTCAGAGCGATCATCTCTTGGCGAGCCGAACTCCGTGCCGTGAAAGATGTTCTTCTCCTCCTGCCCGCGAAGCGGGGGAAGGGGCCGGGGGGAGGGGGCTCCCGCTCCCTGCACGCACCATCCTCCACTGCACGACGCGTGATCCGTAGGGGTGTCCTTGATTCGCGCCGGGACCGTGCTTATCTTGTGGCCCGTCGGGAGGCAGCGGGAAGCTCCATTTTTGAGCCAACAGTTTTGAAGCCGGGGCCTGCTTTTGCGGCCGACGCCACGCCCCTCGCGGGGAAGGCGGAACGTCGCGGAGGAGCCACCCAATCATGTCCCTGACATGGCTTCAAAAATCCTTCCCGCTGCCGCCCGGTTCAGGCCGGCCCCGCCCCTGGCGGGGCCGGCCTTTCATCGCTTTCTCTACGCAGGAGGCTGCGTGCCCACGGTTCGCGTTACCCGCCGCGTGCACTTCAGCGCGGCGCACCGGCTGCACAACCCCGCGCTCTCCGACGAGGAGAACGTGCGGATCTTTGGCCTGTGCAACAGCCCCAACTGGCACGGGCACAACTACGAGCTGGACGTCACGGTGGAGGGCACGCCCGACCCTGACACGGGCTACGTGGTGGACCTGGGCCACGTACGCGCCGCGGCCGAGGCCGTCACCCGCGACCTTGACCACCGCAACCTGAACCTGGACGTGCCCTGGCTGCAGGACGTGCTGCCGTCCACGGAAAACCTGGTGGTGGCCATCTGGAACCGGCTGGCGCCCACCATCCCCGCCGGAAAGCTGGTGCGGCTCACGCTGTGGGAGACGCCGCGCAACTGGGTGGAATACTCGGGAGAATAGATGTCGGAGATCACGGGACAGCAGCCTACGGACGGGCCGGAGACGGAGTTCCAGTCCATCGTGCGGCGGATGCTGGGCGAGCTGGGCGAGGACCCGCAGCGCGACGGGCTGCTCAAGACGCCGGAGCGGGTGGAGAAGAGCATGCGCTGGCTCACGCGCGGCTACGGCCTGTCCGTGCGCGAATCCATCGGCGACGCGGTGTTCGAGGAAGACCATCACAACATGGTGGTGGTCAAGGACATCGAGATGTATTCCCTATGCGAGCACCACCTGCTGCCGTTCTTCGGCAAGGTGCACGTGGCCTACATTCCCAACGGCCGCATCGTGGGGCTGAGCAAGCTGCCGCGCGTGGTAGAGGTGTTCGCGCGCCGGCTGCAGGTGCAGGAGCGCCTGACGGAGCAGATCGCCCGCGCGCTCATGGAGGTGCTGGAGCCCCAGGGGGTGGGCGTGGTCATCGAGGCCGCCCACCTGTGCATGATGATGCGCGGCGTGGAAAAGCAGAACTCCAAGACCGTGACCAGCGCCATGAAGGGCGTGTTCCTGGATGACCTGGGCACGCGCGAGGAGTTCCTGCGGCTGGTGTATCACGGGGGGACGTAGGGCGGAACTGCGGGAACAGCGGAACTGCGGGTTACAGGGGACAGGTTACAGGGGACAGCCGGCAACGGCGGGTGGCGCCCGGTGGAGTACGTGCTGCGGCGCGGAGGGTGGCCCTCCCCCGGCCTCGCTCAGGCTCGTCCACCCCCTCCCGCAAACTGCGCGTGAGGGGGGTGTATACCCCCGCCCCGGCACGTAGCAAGCTTCCGTCGGCACGAAGTTCTCCCCCTCCTGCCCGCGAAGCGTGGGGAGGGGGCCGGGGGGAGGGGGCTCTCGCCCGCTGCACGGCTTCCGCTCTCGCAACGGAAGTTCTCTCCCTCCCCCGCGCAGTTTGCGGGGGAGGGTCGGGGAGGGGGGCGCTCCGCCCGCGAGCCGGAGCCTGTTCCGCGACGGCGGACTGACGCTAGCTGGCCGTTTCGGATACTTCGCCACACCGCGGCTTCCATCCCCCGGATCAATCCACCGGAGACGACGCAGATGGCCGGATCGATGCAGGGAAAGACGGCGCTGGTGACGGGCGCCTCGCGCGGCATCGGGCTGGCCGTGGCGCGGGCGCTGCTCGCCGAGGGCGCCTGGGTCGGCATGGTGGCGCGCGGGGCCGAGGCACTTTCGCACGCGGCCGCTGAAGCCGGAGGGCACGCCATCGCGGCGGACATCTCCACCCCCGAGGGCGCGCACGGCCTGGCCACCTACGTGGGCGAGCTGCTGGGCGACGCGCCGGACCTGATCGTCAGCGCGGCGGGCGCGTTCTCGCTGGCGCGGCTGGACCAGGCGTCTCCCGAGGACTTCGACCGGCAGATCGCGGCCAACCTGCGCGGGCCCTTCCTGCTCGTGCGCGCCTTTCTTCCCGCCATGCTGGCGCGGCGGGCGGGGCACTTCATCCACATCGGCTCCATCGCCGGGCGGGCGGCGTTCCCGGAGAACGGGGCGTACTCGGCCAGCAAGTTCGGCCTGCGGGGGCTGCACGAGGTGCTGCTGCAGGAGATTCTCGGCACGGGGGTGCGGGCCACGCTGGTAGAGCCCGCGGCCACCGACACGCCGCTGTGGGACCCCATCGATCCCGACTCGCGGGCGGACCTGCCGCCCCGCGCGTCCATGCTGCGGCCGGAAGACGTGGCGCGCGCCGTCCTGTTCGCGGCGCAGCAGCCTCCGTCCGTACAGATTTCCAGCATCGCCGTCCAGGCGACGGGCTGAGAGCGAAATGTTCCTGCTGAACGTCAAGGCCAGCTACGACAGCGCGCACTTTCTGCGCAACTACAAGGGCAAGTGCGAGAACCTGCACGGCCACCACTACGTCGTCGAGGCCGGGCTGGCGTACGAGGACGTGGGCCCGGGGGGGATGGCGATGGACTTCACCGACGCCAAGCGCGTGCTGCGCGCCATCGCCAACGAGCTGGACCACAACAACATCAACGACCTGGAGCCGTTCACCACGCTGGAGCCCAGCGCCGAGAACCAGGCCCGGTGGATCTTCGAGGAGATGCAGCGCCGCCTGGGCCCGCCCGACGGCGACCACCTGGTCTACGTGCGCGTGTGGGAGACGCCCAACCAGTGGGCGCAGTACTCGCTCAAGCCCACCTGGTAGGGGCGGATGCACATCCTGCTCACGGACGCGCTCACCTGCCCGCGCTGCGGCCCCGGCTTCGGCCTGATCCTGCTGGCGGAGCGCACGGAGGAGCGGCGGGTGGCCAGCGGGCACCTGGGCTGCCCCAACTGCCGCTCGCAGTTCCCCATCCGCAATCGCGTGGCGGACCTGCGGCTGGGTGCATCCGCATCGTCCGCATCCACTGATACGGCCGAGTCCCCCGATTCCGCGCGGGGCGGGGAAGGGGACGCGGAGGCACCGGTGCGGCTGGCGGCGCTTATGGGGCTGGCCGGCGCGAGCGGGCTGGCGCTCATCGCGGGGCCCGGCGCGCGCCACGCATCCGCCGTCAGCGCCCTGGTGCCGGAGCTGGAGACGATCGCCGTCACGGATTCGGCCGATCCAGCCGGTTCCGCCGGGGAGCGGGGGGTGAGCCGGGTGCTGGCCTCCGGCGCGGGGCTGCCGTTCCGGGGCGGGCTGCGGGCGGCGGCGCTCACGGGCGGCGCGGACGACGCGCGGCTGCGCGAGGCCCTGCGCGTGCTGGCACCGGGGGCGCGGCTGTTGGTGGATGCCGCCCCGGCCGACGCGGCGGAGCGGCTGCGCGGGCTGGGCGCGGAGGTGCTGCTGGACGAAGACGGCGTGGTGGTGGCGCGCGCGCCG
>DASQZE010000229.1:0-5206 GCA_035638875.1 Longimicrobium sp. | reverse complement strand
CACAACCATCGTGCGATCCGGTAGGGTACCCGGATCCCCGATGGGTCGTGCACGTTTGCCTCGACGAGGGCCTCACACGGAGGAAGCGAACCGTTTGTTCCCCGTGCCCCCTGTGGCCTCCGTGTGAGACAGCAGTTGAGATCCAGGTGCACAATCAATTGCGAGCTTCGGTTCGGTATCACATGGAGGGAACAGTGGAACAAAGAAGAAAGGTTGTTCTCTGTTCCCTCCGTGTGAGAAGCGTTTTGCCCGGCTTCGGTGCTACTCTGCTATGCTTGGCGGCGGATCAGCGGGCGCCGGCGCCCAGGTAGTCCAGCACCAGGCCCGTCATCACCCGCATGCCGATGGGGATGGAGGCGTCGTCGGCCATGAACGTGGGCGTGTGGTGGTCGCCGGATGTGGTGCCGGGCGCCACCGTCCCCAGCCGGTAAAAGAAGCCCGGCACCACGTTGGCGAAGAACCCGAAGTCCTCCGCCCCCGTCGTGGGGGCCACGGTCACCACGTTCTGGGCGCCCAGGAGCCGCTCCATGGTGGGCCGCAGGCGCGCGGCGAGCTCGGGGTTGTTCACGGTCACGGGGGTCTGCTTTGAATACTCCAGCTCGTAGGTGCCGCCGCCCGCGCGCGTCACGCCGTCCAGGATCTCCCGCATCCGCCGCTCCACCTCGGCCTGCACGGCGGGGTCGAAGGTGCGCACGGTGCCGTGCATCTCCACCTGCGCGGGGATGATGTTGTTGCGCTTGCCGCCGCGGATGAGCCCCACCGTGAGCACGCTGGGCGTGAACGGCGACAGGTTGCGCGAGCGGATGGTCTGCAGCGACAGCACGGCCTGCGACGCCATGACGATGGGGTCCACGGCCAGGTGCGGCGACGCGCCGTGCGCCTGCTTGCCGTGGATGCGGATGATGAAGCGGTCCGCGGCCGCCATGGCCGGCCCCGGCGTGTAGCCCACCTGCCCCACGGGCATGTGGGCAAAGGTGTGCAGCCCGATCACGGCCTCGGGGCGCAGGTCGGTGAACAGCCCCTCGTCCAGCATCAGCTTGGCGCCGCCCTGCTCGCCCGCCGGCGCGCCCTCTTCGGCGGGCTGAAAGATGAAGACGACGGTGCCGGCCACGTCCTGCCGCATCCCCGCCAGCACGGAGGCCACGCCCATCTGCACGGCCGTGTGCACGTCGTGCCCGCAGGCGTGCGAAACGCCCACCTGGTTGCCAAGGTACTCGGTGCGGACGACCGACTTCCACGGGTAGGGCGTGTCCTCCGTCACGGGGAGGGCGTCCATGTCGGCGCGGATGGCCACCACGGGGCCGGGGCGGCCGCCGCGCAGCACGCCCACCACGCCCGTGTGCGCCACGCCCGTGCGCACCTCCAGCCCCAGCGCGCGCAGGTGCTGCGCGACCACGCCGGCCGTGCGCGTTTCGCGGTTGGAAAGCTCGGGGTTCTGGTGCAGGTCGTGGCGAATCTCGACGATGCGGGGGGCCAGCCGGTCCACGGCGGCGGCCACCGCGGGGTCGGCGCCCTGGGCCGCGGCCGGCGCGGCGACGGCGGCCAGCGCCAGCGCGCCCAGCCAGGGCAGCGTGCGGGGGGTCTTCATGCGTCCTCGGGAGATGGATGGGGATGGGATGTCGCCCCTATTGTTCGGTCGCGCCGGGCCAAAAGTCAATCCACCCCGGCAGAAAACCCGTCGCCGATTTGTTTTCCTGAGGAGGCGCCGCCGATCCCATCCCGCCGCGGGGGCTCCCTCAGGAAATCAAGCGGGGGAGCGGGATAATACCAGATTCTCTGATTGACTGTGCATTCATGCTTCAAAGAAGTTCTCACACAGGGGGAAAGAGGACACGGGGAACAGATCCAGTCTTGCTGTCTCCGTGACCTCTTTCCCCCTGTGTGAGACAGCAGTAATACTCCGCATGCACAATCAACCGTGCGATTCGGGATAACATCGCGAAAACGGGCCGGCGGGCCGGGGGATGTGCTCCCCGGCCCGCCGCGCGTCCGTCGATCTATGAGGTCAAGGCGGATGCGATCCGCTCCCGGGTGGGGCTGCCGCGCCCATGCGTGCCCGGCGCGTTCCCGCTACCGTACGGACGCGGGGCGGGCGAGGTTTCTCAGTTGCGCAGCAGGCGGATGTTGCCGCTCACCGTGCTCAGCGTGAGCTCCGGCCCGCCGCGGCCAATGGTGCCGCTGGCCTGCTGGCCGATCTGAAAGCCGCCACCCTGGTTGTCCTTGCCGCGCACCCGCAGGGCGAAGTCCGTCTCGATGTCGCCCGACAGCGTGTTGGCGACCACCTCGGCGCCCACGCTGCTCGCCATCCGCACGACCACGTTGCCGCTCACGCTGGCGAACGTCATGTCTTCGCCGTCGGTCTGGCCAAAGGTGGCTTCCACGTTGCCGTTGACGGTGGCCGCGCGGGCCGCGCCGGTGGTGGAGACGCGCACGTTGCCGCCCACGGAGGCCGCGTCCACGGCACCGCGCAGGTTGCTTGCGTGGATGTCGCCCTGGATGTTGCGCGCGGTAAAGCGAACGCCGGCCGGCACGCGCACGGCGAACTCGATGCGCGGCTCGTCGCCCGTCAGGTTCATCTCGCCGGCGTTGGCGTTGCTGCAGGCGCCCTCGCGGCCGGAGCCGGCACGGGCGTTCTCGTTGCCGCGACGGGTGGAGCGCTCCATGGGGTAGATGGCGCAGATCAGCACGCCGTCGTCCGTCTCCACCACCTCGATGCGCACCTGGTCGGCATTGTCGCCCACGCGGCGGCCCACGACCTCCACCTGGTCGCCCGACGCGGGCTCGGCGCGCACGGCGCCCATCAGGCCCCGGATCTCGATCTTGTCGCCCCGCGCGACGCGGCCGCTCCAGCGAAAGTCTTCCTGCCCGTTCTGCCGCGTGGCCGCCGGGAGGGCGGGCGCCGCCGCCGACTGTGCCGCGGGCGAGGCCGCCTGGACGGCGGGCATCGACTCGCTGCGTCCGTCGCGGGGAAGGGTGAACACGGCCAGGGTGGCCGCGGAAGCCGTCAGGAGTGCCGCATATCGCATCGTGTTGCTCCGGTTCATGGTCGGATGGAGTCCAGGTACGGCGGCTGCGCCAGCCCGCCAGCGGGCCGTTGCCGCATTCGGAGGGATTGGATGCGGTAGGACGTGAAAAGGTTGCCACCGAATGAAAATCGCACGAAAATGCGAGGGTGGCAAGCCCGCAACTCATTATGGTGTAAAGAGATGGGTTCGTAAACAAACGAAGGCCGCCGCCGTGGGCGCGCCGTTCACCGCGGCTGGAACTCCATTCCGCCCGGTAGAGCCGCTGTTTTCGCCGCCGCCGGATCTCCCGTTCCGTGGAGCGGAGCCGATGGATTCGCCGCATCTCGCGTCCTGGGAAGGCAGAAATGGGTTCGCCGCATCTCGCGTCCCGTGGGGGCAGAATATGGATTCGCTGCATCTCGCGTCCCGTGGGGGGCAGAGCGAATGAATTCGCCGCAGCAAACACACGAAGTCCGCCTGCGCGGACTGTCCGGTACGGGGGAGTGCCACGCCGGAACGGAATGTGGGGCCGAAAACAATCAACCTCCCCCAGGGGTTTTTGGGGGAGGTCGCGAGGAACGAGCGGGTGGGGGCGCCGGCGGATGCTTGCCCTTTGGACGAAGGCCATCCTCTCTCTCCCGGCGCAGTTGTCCGGGAGAAGGGTCCGGGACGTGGGCCCCTACGTCCGCTTCTCGTTGATCCGTCGCGCGATGCGGGTCACGGTGCCCAGCGGGAGCAGGCGGCCGAAGACGGTGGAGAGGCGGTTGGCCACGCCCGGCGCCACGTGTGCCCGGCCGGCGTCCAGCGCGGCGAGGGCGGCGTCCACCACCTCACGCGGCTGCAGGAGCCCTGGCTGATTCGCGCGCAGGCGGGTGCCGGCGGTCGCCTGAAAGCCGCTGGGCGTGGGGCCGGGCGACACGCAGAGCACGCGCACGCCCGTGCCGCGATTCTCTTCCGTGAGCGATTGGGAGAGGGAAAGGACGAACGCCTTGGTGGCCGCGTACGTGGCCATCCACGGCACGGGCTGGAACGCCACGACGGAGGCCACGTTCACAATGCCGCCCGTTCCCCGCGCGCGCATGCCCTCCAGCGCGAGGTGCGCCAGCTCCAGCACGGCCGTGCAGTTGAGCGCGATCATCTCGCACTGGCGGTCCGCCGGCAGCGCCTCGAAGCGGCCGTGCAGCCCAAAGCCGGCGTTGTTCACCAGCAGGTGGATGTCGCGGCCGGCGGCGGCGCGGGTCCACGCTTCCGCGGCGGCGCCGGGCTGCGCCAGGTCCGCGTCCACCACGTGCGTCTGCACGCGGTGCTCGGCGCGAAGGTCCTGCGCCAGCGCCTGCAGCCGGTCTCCCGAGCGGGCGCACAGCACAACGTTCATCCCCCGCGCCGCCAGGGCCCGCGCGAACGCCTCGCCGATGCCCATGGACGCGCCCGTCACCAGCGCCCAGCGGCCGCGGTAGTCGAACGGACCCCCCGCGGACGGCGCAGGATGCGGATGCGTGGCGGGTGCCCCGCTGGATGCTGCCTCGTGCTCGGTCACCCGCCCCACCTCCGTGATGGTTGTCAGACGGCCCAGTTCGCCCGGATGTTCCGGATGGGCTCATCAACGCTGGGGCCGCCCGTGCAGCGGTCCTCGCAGGTGAAGCCCGGGGTGTCGCAGCCACCGCAGGTGTAGCCCGTGGTGCCGCCTCCGCCCGTGTCCGTGCAGACGCATTCGCTCTCGAACGTCTCGTGTGCGTCTACCGTGCCGCCAGCCTTGCGCAGGACGGGTGTGGTCTCGAACGATTGGACCTGGAGCGTATCCAGGCTCAGGTGCAGCTTGCGCATGACGTCTCCGGAGAAGTGAGTGTGTGGCGGGGTGCCGATAACCCTGCACCCCGCAGAGAGCGACGTCAAGGGACAGGGGCCTGATTTGCGGACTTCGACGCCGAATCGCGTCTTTCTTTCGCGGTGAGGAAGATCCTACGGTCGGGTGGATGCTCCGGCGCGGGCGGGTGCCGGGCGGGCGCTTCCGCGGGAAGACAAAGCCGCGGATGCTGAATGGTCGAAGCCCCGTCCGGCGATGCGCGAGCATCGTCCAGACGGGGCTTGTGAGCGGGCATGCGGCGGATTCATCCGCTCACGCCGGGTATCTGCGACGCCGGCGGAAACCCATCCACCATACGCCCCTGCCGTTGGCGGCTGTCCCCTGTAACCTGTCCCCT
>DASQZE010000228.1:0-1738 GCA_035638875.1 Longimicrobium sp. | reverse complement strand
CCGCACTAACGCACTGCCGCACTCACGCACTCACGCACTTCCCTCACGCCAGCCGGGGCTTGAGCTCCGGCGTGGGGGCCTTGGCGGGGCGCTCGCTCGCGGCGACCGGCAGCTCGGTGAGCTCCGGCGGGCCGGGGATGTCTACCGGCTGCAGCGGCGGAAGCGCCTTACCCGCCACCAGCGCCTCCAGCTCGTCGCGGGCCAGCGTTTCGCGCTCCAGCAGGTTCGTCGCGACGGCGTGCAGCAGGTCCTGGTGCTCGCGCAGCGTGGTGCGGGCGCGGCCCAGGGCCTCGTTGAGCACCCGCGTGACCTCCGCGTCCACCAGCTCCGCCGTCTTTTCCGACACCTCGCGGCGCGAGCCGATGTCGCGCCCCAGGAACACCTCCTGGTCGTTCTCGCTGATGGCCACGGGGCCGATCACGTCCGACAAGCCCCACTGCGTCACGTAGCGGCGGGCCAGGCCCGTGGCCTTGCTGATGTCGCTGCTGGCGCCCGTGGTCACCCGGTCGCGGCCGAACACCAGCTCCTCGGCCGCGCGGCCGCCGTACGTCATCACCAGCGTGGCCTCCAGCTGCTGCCGGGTGATGGACACGCGGTCGTCCTCCGGCAGGGTAAAGGCGATGCCCAGCGCCCGCCCGCGCGGCACGATGGTCACCTTGTGCATGGGGTCGTTGCCGGCGACCATCATCCCGCACACGGCGTGGCCGGCCTCGTGGTACGCCGTGAGCCGGCGCTCCTCCTCCTTCATCACGAAGGAGCGGCGCTCGGCGCCCAGCATGACCTTGTCCTTGGCCTCTTCGAGGTCGGTCATGAAGACCTTCTCGCGGCCGCGGCGGGCGGCCAGGAGCGCGCCCTCGTTCACCAGGTTGGCCAGGTCGGCGCCGCACATGCCGGGCGTGCCACGGGCCAGCACGCCCACCTCCACGTCCGTGTGCACGGGCACCTTGCGCAGGTGCACCCGCAGGATGCCCTCGCGGCCGCGCAGGTCCGGCGCATCCACCACGATCTGCCGGTCGAAGCGGCCGGGGCGCAGCAGCGCCGGGTCCAGCACGTCAGGCCGGTTGGTGGCGGCGATCAGGATGACGCCCTCGTTGCTCTCGAAGCCGTCCATCTCCACGAGCAGCTGGTTCAGCGTCTGCTCGCGCTCGTCGTGCCCGCCGCCCAGCCCGGCGCCGCGGTGGCGGCCCACGGCGTCGATCTCGTCGATGAAGATGATGCAGGGCGCGTGTGCCTTGCCCTGCTCGAAGAGGTCGCGCACGCGGCTGGCGCCCACGCCCACGAACATCTCCACGAAGTCCGAGCCCGACATGCTGAAGAACGGCCGCCCCGCCTCGCCCGCCACGGCGCGGGCGAGCAGCGTCTTGCCCGTTCCCGGGGGGCCCACCAGGAGCGCGCCCTTGGGAATGCGCCCACCCAGCCGGCCGAACTTCTTGGGGTCCTTGAGGAACTCGACGATCTCCTCCAGCTCGGCCTTGGCCTCTTCGGCGCCGGCCACGTCGTCGAAGGTGACCTTGGGCGCCTCGGCGTTCAGCAGCCGCGCCTTGCTCTTGCCGAACTGGAAGGCCTTGTTGCCGCTGGCCTGCATCTGCCGGAAGAAGAACACCCACAGGCCGATGATGAGCAGCCAGGGGAGCGCCCGCATGAAGACCTCGGCGAAGCCCACCTGCGGCTCGCGTGCCTTGATGGTCACGCCGGCGGCCTCGAGCTGCTCCACGAGCGCCTCGGAGTCGCGCACGGG
>DASQZE010000227.1:0-2860 GCA_035638875.1 Longimicrobium sp. | reverse complement strand
CTCCACGCCGGATTCATCGCTCACCAGCCACGCCAGCAGGTGCTCCACGGCCGCGCGGTGGTCGCGCAGGGCCGTGCTCCCCTTTGTGGATGGCGCGTCTCCCGCGCGGTAGCTCCAGATGGCCTCCGCGCCAATGCGTTCGATCTGCCCGCGGGCCAGCTTGCGGTCCGTGTTCTCGTCGATGCGCGTGGCGTCCGTGTCCACGAGCTGGAACTTGAGGCTGGACGAGCCGACGTTCAGGACCAGGATGTTCATGGTTTCGGGCAGAAAAGCGAGCGGGCGGCACCCTCCGGGAACGTGCCGGAGAGTACCGCCCGCGTCCGCCCCGCGCCAGACGGATGCGATGCGGACCGGCCGATGGTCCGCGGCGGAGCCCGGCGCCGCGTCAGAACAGCGGGGGCGCCGCGCCCTGGATGCTGAACCGCCCGGACAGGCGGCCGTCGCCGCTCCCGGCCCAGTCTACCGCGGCGGAAAAGGTGGCCCACAGCCGGTTGTACAGCCGCGCCTCGCCTCCCGTGTGCAGGCGCCAGCCGGGCCTGTCGTCCATCCCCGCGCTGCCCTGCCCCTCCAGGAACACCTTGTACGCGTTGGTGCCCGCGTAGAAGCGCGCACCCAGGCTGCCGCCCAGCGCGCGGTCGTCCCCCGGCAAGTCGTGGCCAAAGGTGCCGCGGCCGCCCACCAGCAGCTGCCCCCAGTCCGCCCATCCGCGGCCCCACGTTCCCCACGCGGCCAGCTGGCCCACCTCCAGGTCGTTGCCCAGCGAATCCGCGGATGCCATCAGCCCCGCCGCCAGGTCGAACACGTTCGCGTTCCACCGCGTCTGCGCCCACCGCGTGCGGAACGGCTCGATCAGGCGGCGGACGGAATCCTGCTCCGCCGCGGTGAGCACGACCGGCGCCGGGGGGCGGCCGGCGCGGATCCGCGCGTTCACGTAGATCTCGTTGATGGCCGCCGAGAGCACTGTCGCGCTGTCGATGTACGCGGGGTTCATCCTCAGGTCCGCGTCGTCCGCCAGCGTGAGCCGCAGCCCCAGCGCGATGCCCGTCAGGTTGCCGGTGTCCTCGTGCCGCCGGGCCGCGGCCGAGACGCGCGTGCGGTACAGGGCCGGGTTCGCGCGGTACTGCGGCAGGGTGAGCCGGTGCCCGCGCGCCAGCAGAAAGGGCGCGGCCTCGATGGCGAATGCGTTGGGCACCTGCAGCCCGCCGCCCTCCCCCTGGAACAGGTCGGAAAGGCCGGCCGTGAGCGCGCGCACCGTCGTGGGCCGCAGTACGCCGCTCGCCTGGGCCTGCAGCAGCTCCAGCGCGGGGGCGTCGGGGATGGCGAAGTCCACCTCGAACTGCTGGGCCAGCGAGTCCGGCCGCTGGGCGGCCGCCGCGCCGGGCATGGCGGCGAAAAGGAGGATCGCCGCGAGCCGCCGCCTCATTCCGCGCCTCCCGCCTGAAGCTCCACGAACAGGTCCACCGTCACCGCGCCCGACGCGTTGCTCCCCGCCGCCGAGTCGCCCCCGATGTCCCGGCCGTCCTGCATGATCACCAGGTCGATGCGGTAGTCGATGACGGGCGGCGTAATGACGACGGTGGAGATGCACTCCACCATGCGCCGGTGGTTGTGCTGGTTGGGCGTGGGCAGGGGATAGGCGTCGTCCGCCGTGTTGATGTAGTTGCCGTCCCTGCGCATCACCACGAGGTTCGCGTCCGCTTCCCAGAGCAGCACGGTGTAGGAGCCGGGCTGCGCGAACCCCGACCGCACCTCCGCGATCACGGGACCGCCCTGCACGTCGAATCGTACGGTGTTCATGGGGGCTTTCGTCGGGAGGGGTGGCGGATGGGGATTGTCCCGCCGCGCCGGAGCGGCGGATGGCGCACGCGTCCGCTTTATCGGCCGCGCGATGATCCGGGCGGATGGCCTGTCCCTGTAATATAATGATGCGCGGCGCCAAATGATCCGCCAGGGTTCTGGATGGCGGGAGCAGCGGCCCGCCCGTCATCCGCCCGGCGGGAGGATGCGGAAGCGCCGGCCGGGCGACAGGTCAACGTACCCGCTCGCGTGGTCCACGCGGACGGTGGCCGGGCAGGCGCCGCGGAAGGGGACCTCGGCCCGGACGGTGAAGCGCGTGGGGGCATCGTCGTTCTCCGGCGAACGCTTCCGCCAGTACAGGCCCAGCCGCACGGCCGCGCCGCCGAGCGCCTCGCGGGTGTATTCCGCCAGCTTCACGTCAAAGTGCCGGCCGGGATGCACTCCATCCACCCGCACGACCAGGCGGCCGTTCGCCAGGACGGCGGATGCGGCGGTGAGCCGTCCGTAGAACCAGTCGCTCATGAAGAGGGGTGTCGGCTGGATGTGCGGGAGGGATGAAGGGCAGGTCCAGGGAGCGCGGCGTGGCGGGCGGATGCGCATCCATCCTCCCCGCACGGTTGGATGGATCGGCCGCGGAAAATTCGCGATTCCTGTCCGGCGCCGCGGGTGTGATACGGGACGTTTTCTGGCGTATCATCATGCGCCGGAAGCGGAATACGACGAAACGGCGCGTTCGGCACGACGCGGGATGGATGGATAGGTGGGAGATCAAATCCTGAAAAGAGAATTGGAGCACATAGGAACAGAGGAGAAAGGAGGAACAGGGGAACCCGTAGTCCTCTGTTCCTCTGGATTTTCTCTGTTCCTCTGTACCCTCGATGTTGTTTTTCTGGAGTTCCGGATTCGGTATCCAGTCCATTTCGTGGATTCGGCAGGATTCCGGAGTGTTGAGGGGGCACAACGGAACGGAGGCCGGGCATGCGCGCCCGGCCTCCGTTCGTCCGACCCGTCATTCCACGCGAACGTCAGGACGGCAGCGTGCACCGCAGCCGCGAAAGGGTGG
>DASQZE010000226.1:0-7369 GCA_035638875.1 Longimicrobium sp. | reverse complement strand
GCGCAGCAGCTGCCTCCGGCTCGCGGACAGGTCGCGCGTGCGCGGCATGTACCGGGTCGTCATCCAGTGCGACATCTCCGTCCGCTCAAGGATTCCCGCGGCCGCCGCCGTCACGATCTTTTCCGAGTTGAGCGGAAAGACCCGGTTCATGGCCGGGAAGAGCAGGTAGTACGTCCGCAGGACCCTGGCGTACACGACGTCGAACGTGAGCTGGTCGTTGCCGACGGGCTCCGCGGCCGTGGAATCGACGTAGTAGCGCGAGAAATCCTCGTCGTTCGGCAGGATGCGCACGCTGATCGACGGGGCGTTGGTGATCCACGGGGGACCCGAGAACGGCCCGTAGTTCTGCGGCGGGTAGCCGTTGGGCGCGGGATTGCCCGCGTCGTTGATGATGAAGGTGAAGAGGATGTTCCCCGGCTGCGAGGTGTCGGCCACGAGCCGGTCGCCCGGCTTGAAGCTGGTGCTGACGACGACCGCGGTGCCCGGCCCCTGGATGGGGGTGGACTGATACGCCCAGACCGTGATCGGGGGACAGTCGGGCGCCGGGAGCAGCTTGCCGCGGCGATAGACCGAGACCGTGGCCGGCTCCGTCTTCCCCTGGTTCAGGAAGAGGTCGCCCGGCCCGTGCTGCTCGGCGTAGATGGCCTGCTGGTTGGACGGGAAGTAGTACTCGGTCTCGGCGAGCACCGTCCCGTACGCCGGGTGCACGAGGCTGAATACCGCGTCCGGGTCCTGCAGCGCCTGCTGCGCCGCGGTATTGGACGAGATGTCGAAGTCGAACACCCAGCCCAGCGCGTTTCCGCCGTCCACATTGGTGTACGGCACCTGGCCGATGGTGGAGGTGGTGCCGCCGCCGGCGACGATCAGCGCGACCGGGCCGAAGTCGTACTTGGGGTTCGCGCCGTTCTGGTAGTACTCCGGGAACGTGCCCAGCAAGTCCACGGAGATCGTGTTGCCGTCCTGCTGCAGCACCGCCGGCGCGAGTGAGATCGGGCCGTTGGAGTTCGGGGCGTTGTTCTGCACGCCCGGAGGCGTGAGGATCGGCGTCGGGTTCGACACCATCAGGCGTCCCACCGGCCCGGTGAGGATCGCCTCGTCGGGCATCAGCGGCGCGATGCTGCCGACGATCTGCAGCGTGGCGGGATTGGTCTGCTTCTGCGCGTACATCCCGGCCAGCACCGTCGCGTCCCCCTGCCCCTGCTGCACGTTGTAGAGGTAGTAGCGCAGGACGAGGCCGCGGGCGTTCGCGGGAAAGCCGGGGATGTCGATGGTCGTCCCCTCGCCGGCCAGCAGCACGTGGTAGATGTAGCCGCCCGCGCCGCCATCGGCCGTGAGGTTCACGTTGCGGTAGAAGTTGATCCACTGGCAGGCGCCCTTGGACGGCATGCCGGTTACGGCGGCCGTGGCGCCGTTCATCAGCGACATCGCGTCGATGAAGAACTGCGTGGCCGGCGGCGACCCCTCCGAGTTCACGTCCGTGATGCCGCCGTGAAACGTCAGCGGCGCGCCGATCAGCGACCACAGCGGCGCCGAGGCATCGACCGACTGCCCGGGGCCGGTCTGCACGCCGACGACGGTGGTCGTGGCGTTGGAGCTCATGTCGCCGTAGTAGTTCCACTCCGAGGGCATCTGCGGCTCCGGATTGCCGTCGAAGATCTGCGGCTGCTGGACCCAGGCGATGAAATCCTCGTCCGGCATGCCGAACGTGCGCGCCTGGACGGCCTTGGAGTCGAACAGGCCGAACGGCTGGCCGGCGAACGGCCCCCAGCTCGCGGGCATGGTCAGCTGGCCCTGCGCCTGCGCGTAATCGTCGTTGTTCGCCGTGCCGGGGCTGAGCTGGATCGTGCCGGCGAAGTTGATGCGGGGAAAGGAGAAGATGCTCATTGATGCTCCGTGCCTGTATGAGGTTCGATTGTCGGGACGACCGGTGATGATCCCAGCACGCGCAGGGGACGAGCAGGTACGGCAGGGTCCGTGAACGTGGCCGATCCGCCGCGGAGTGCGGCACGAGGGGGAGCTTGTGCGGGCGTGGTTGCCGGCGTCCGGCCGCGTGGGAGAGAGGATGCCCGGGGAGGGAAGCGGCTGGCGGATACCCACGACATTTCACAAACTGTTACCCAAAACGGGCGCACGCAAGTAAACGTTCGGCGCGCTCGCACGTCCGCTCCCCCGCGGCGCCGGCTCTTCCGGAGAGGAAGGACCCGCCGCGCGTTGCCCGTGGTCGGCGCGCAGGTGCCCGGACCTGCTTATCTACCGCCCGACGCGGTGAACTCGGCTCTTCGGCTCACGCGGAGACGCGGAGGGCGCGGAGAAAGACGAGAAAAGAAGAAAAAAAGGGACAGGAGACGGCGGATGATTGAGGGAGCTGCGATCGCGCGTTCTCTCCCGCCGTTCTCCGCGGTTCTTTCTCCGCGTCCTCCCCGTCTCCGCGTAAGACCCGTCTTTGGAACTTCGGATTGGAGACGATGACGATGACGATGGCGGAGCGGCCGAGCGCGCTGGGGCGGCAGTCGGAGATCTACCTGGCAGGTGTATCGGGCAAACGGCCCACGGTGCCCGTGGACCCCGCGCGGCTGGAGAAGGCCGCCGCGGACGCCATGAGCGACGAAGCGTTTGCCTACGTGGCTGGCGGCGCGGGGACGGAAAGCACCGTGCGCGAGAACCGCGAGGCGTTCGAGCGCTGGCGCATCGTCCCCCGCATGCTGCGCGACGTTTCCGCCCGCGACACGTCCGTCGAGCTCTTCGGCGCGACGCTGCCCTCGCCCGTGCTGCTGTCGCCCGTGGGCGTGCTGGAGATGGCGCACCCCGAGGCGGACGTGGCCGTGGCGCGCGCGGCGGCGGAGTGCGGGGTGCCGTACATCTTTTCGTCCCAGGCGTCGCGGCCCATGGAGGCGTGCGCCGCGGCCATGGGCGACGCGCCCCGCTGGTTCCAGCTGTACTGGAGCAAGAGCGACGCGCTGGTGGAGAGCTTCGTCCGGCGGGCGGAGGCCAGCGGGTGCGGGGCCATCGTCGTCACGCTGGATACGACCCTGCTCGGCTGGCGGGCGCGCGACCTGGACCTGGGCTACCTGCCGTTCCTGCGCGGCAAGGGGATCGCGCAGTACGTGACCGATCCCGTCTTCCTGGAGTCGCTCGCGGGCCCGCCGCCGGAGGGGCCGGGCGGGGATGCGAAGCGCACCATCAACGCGGTGTCGCTCCGGACGTTCGCGGAGCTCACGCGCGCGCACCCGGGCAGCTTCTGGAAGAACGTGCGCCGGCAGGAGCCGCTGCGCGCCGTGCAGCAGTTCATCGCCACCTACTCGCGCCCGTCGCTCACCTGGGACGACCTGCCGTTCCTCCGCGCGCGGACGCGGCTGCCCATCGTCCTCAAGGGCATCCTGCACCCCGACGACGCGCGCCGGGCCGCGGACGCGGGGATGGACGGCATAATCGTGAGCAACCACGGCGGGCGGCAGGTGGACGGCGCCATCGCCACGCTGGATGCGCTCCCCGGCATCGTGCAGGCGGTGGATGGACGGATGCCGGTGCTGATGGACAGCGGCGTGCGCGCCGGCGCGGACGTGTTCAAGGCGCTGGCCCTTGGCGCGCGCGCCGTGTGCATCGGGCGGCCGTACGTGTACGGGCTGGCGCTGGCGGGCGCGGAGGGCGTGGCCGAGGTCGTCCGCAACCTGATGGCGGACTTCGAGCTGACGATGGGGCTGGCCGGCTGCCGCTCCCTCGCCGAGATCACGCCGGAGTCCGTCGTCCGCGCGCGCGGCGGCGGGTGGTGAGGGGCGGGATGCCGGGTGGGGAGGGGCGGCAGATTCCGGGTGGATGATTGAAGATGATGACGGCGGCGGATGGTGCGTCGTCATGGTTCCCGCAACGATGCGATGTCCCGTCCGAGCGAATGAAGGAATTCGGCACGACGCGAAGTCCCGTCCGGGCGAATGAAGGAATCCGGCACGACGCGAAGTCCCGTCCGAGCGAATGAATTCGCCGCTGAAAGTCACGAAGTCCGCCTTCGCGGACTGCACGCGGAGCCCGAGGCGGGGAAGCAGCCTGTTTCTGGGATGAAGTTCTCCCCTTTCCCCTGCGGAGCGGGGGAGAGGGGCCGGGGGAGAGGGGGCTCTGCGCCGGTGCACGAGCCATCCGCATCGGCCGGAACCTTCGTCCTCCATCCGCCCGCAAACCTTTCGCGCCCGTGCGGTGTACGTGAAGGCCGCCGGCCCTGGTGCCGCATCCATCCATCTGCCACGCAGTGCCTTGCGCCTCATGACGCCGCGAATCCGTCCGCTGCTCCTCGCCCTGCTCGCGCTGCTTTCCGCGGGCGCGCTGCACGCCCAGCCCTCGCTGCAGACCGTGCGCGGGCGCGTGGTCGACGCCGCCACCAACCAGCCGGTCTCGACCGCCTCCATCCGCGTGGTGGAGGAATCGGGCGATGCGGCCGTGACGGGCCAGACGGACTTCGGCGGGCGGTTCAACATCCGCCTTCCCATCGCCGGCACCTACCGCGTGACGGCGGAGCGCATCGGCTTCAGCGTCCATACCTCCGAGCCGTTCGTCGTGGCGCGCGGGGCCAGCGTGGACGTGGAGGTGCGGATGACGGCCGTGGCGGTGGCGCTGGAGTCGGTGAACGTACGGGTGCGGGAGACGCCGCCGTTCCGCGACGCGCGCGCGGCCCGCTTCTGGGAGCGCGCGGACCGGCAGCGGGGCGTGTACCTCACGCCGGACCAGATCGCCGGCCGGCCGTACGTGGGCACCACGGACCTGCTGCGCGACCTGCAGAACATCTACCTGGAGGGCGATCCCACGCGCGGCACGCAGCTGTACCTGGGCGTGTCGGCCATCCGGCGCTGCGTGCCCACGCTGTACATCGACGGCCTGCGGCGGCGGATCGAGCAGGACGAGCGGCTGGACGACTACGTGGACCGCAAGAACCTGTGGGCCGTGGAGGTCTACGCCGAACCCTCCGACGCCCCCTCCGAGCTGCCCCCCGACGACAACTTCCGCTGCGGCGTCGTCGCCATCTGGACGCGCAACGCCTGACGCCGCCGGGATCGATACTCCGTCTCCCGAGGACCTCCGCCTCGGGGGATTGCTCTCCTCCCCGCTTGTTTTCCTGAGGGAGGCGCCGCGGATCCCATCCCGTGACGCGATCCCTGGCGCCGACCCAAGGATCTGCCGTCCCGTGCCCAGACCGCCGCCGCGGGGAATCGAATTCGACCTCCGCCGCCCAGGATCGTCCGTCCGGGCGGCGGATCGCGTTCACGCCTGCTACGCATCTGTCCCCTTCGACATCCCCCGATGTACGCTTTTGAGGGCACCGCCGCCGCCGCCCGTTCCCTTCATCCCCGCTAACCGATTACGCAGCAACTCGATCGCCTGCGCCGCGTGCGTGGCGTTCGTTTTGCTCGATTCGTGGACGGCGATCCGCCCGGCCTCCCTCCCTCCCCTGGCGCCGATGCTCCTCGTTCCCCGCCGCATCCGCCCCGTGGGCCGCGGCCGGGGAGACGGCCCGCTCATCACCCTGGACAGGGTGGTGGCGGGCACCATGATCGCCGCGGTGGAGGTGTACGACCGCCCCTCCCTGAGCCCCGGGGAGTACGCGCCCCGCGGCGACTGCGGGTGATCGTGATCTGGACGCGTCCCCCCGGACAGCCGCCAGGATGAGCGCGCCCGCTGAACCACTGAAGAAAAGGACGATCGTGATGAAGCCGATGATGTGGATGTGCCTGGCCGCGCTGCTGGCCGCCGCCCCCGCCGCGGGCGCGCAGACCGTGAGCGGCACCGTAGTGGGCGACCGGGGCCTGCCCGTGGCCTATGCCACCGTGATGGTGGCCGATCGCGACGGGGCGGTGGTGGCCGCCGCCTCCGCGGACCGTCGCGGCCGGTTCAGCCTGCTGCTTCCCGCCGGCGGCTCCTACCGGCTGCTGGTGCGGGGCGACTCGCACGCCTCCGCCGAGCGGCGGTTCCGCGTGGCCGGCGACGGGACGTACAGCACCAGCGTGTATCTGGGGACGGGGGAGGGGGCGGACGGCGAGAGAACGATGTCGCGCCGTCCCATGGGGACCGACAGCCGTCCCGTGGGCCAGCCCGGGGGCCCGCCCGGGGGCACGGGCGGCGGCCGCGGCGGGCCGACGGGCAGCGACAACTAGCCAGCCGCTCTGTCCACCCGCCCCGGCGCGGGTGGACGGGCCTACCCCTTCCACCGAACCCCGCGACCCCGTGACCCTCCGCATCCTTTGCCCGCTGGCGCTGCTGTGGTGCGCCCTCGCTCCCGCAGCCGCGGCGCAGACCCTGGAGGGCCGCGCCGTGGACCGCGAGTCGCTGGAGCCCATCCCCGGCGCCATCCTCACCCTGGTGGACAGCGCGGGCGAGCACGTGGCCGCCGTGCGCGCGGACGCATCGGGCCAGTTCGCCCTGCGGGCGCCGGAGCCCGGCGCGTTTGCCGTGAGCGCGGCGCGGATGGGCTTCGCCGCCACCCTCACCCGCGCCGTGCCGCTGCAGGCGGGGGAGAAGGTGGCCGTGGAGGTGCGGATGGCGCCGCGGGCCGCGTCCGTGGACCCGGCGGCCGGCGCCGTCCCCCTGCAGCGGGGGATCACGGGTCGCCTGGTGGACGACCGCACGGGGCAGCCGGTGCCCAACGCGCGCATCGCCCTGCTGACGGCGCGCGAGCAGGGCGTGTCCACCGCGGCCACGGACAGCGCCGGCGTGTTTCACCTGGGCATCACCACCCCGGGCGGATACGTGCTGCGGGCCGAGCCCGCGGGCTACCGGCGGACGCAGTCGGCGGTGCTCACCATCACCCCGCGCGACACGGTGCAGGTGGAGCTGCGGGTGGCGACGGACGCCGTGGTGCTGGCGCCGCTGACGGTGGTGGCCGGGGCGGAGCGGATGCTGCGCGACCACCAGCTGGCGGGCTTCGAGTTCCGTGCGCGGGCGCAGCCCTTTGGCCACTTCATGAACCGCGAGCAGATCCAGGCGCTGAACCCGTTCAACGCCACGGACGCCCTGCAGCAGGTGCCCACCGTGAGCGTGGTGGGCGGGGGATACGACCAGACGCTGTGGCTTCCGGCGCGCGCGCAGCCGGGCGTAACCCGCTGCCGGGCGAACGTGTACGTGGACGGCCTCCTGATCCGCGGGCTGGGCAGCTCGCTCACCGTGAACGAGCTGGCGCGCGGCAGCAGCCTGGCCGGGCTGGAGGTGTACACCAGCGCCGTCACGGCGCCGGGGGAGTTCCCGCCGGTGGAGAACCGGAGCTGCGGCGTGATCCTGATCTGGACGGACCTCGTCACCCGTTCCTGAGCCCGCGCCGTTTGCCTTCGTTGGATGCGATGCGTTCCATCGACGGGGTAACGGCTGCAGGGCGGCGGATCCGGTGGATGGA
>DASQZE010000225.1:0-14438 GCA_035638875.1 Longimicrobium sp. | reverse complement strand
TCCCGCCCACACGCGCATGAGCTCGTCGAAGTCTATACCCTCTCCCACGCAGTTTGTGGGAGAGGGTGGCGAGGAACGAGCCGGGTGAGGGCCCTGGGGGGTGAAACCAGCCGTGACGGTCACTCTGCACTTCCGCACTTCCGCACTTCCGCACTTCCGCACTTCCCCACTTCCCCACTTCCCCACTTCCGCACTCCCATCCTTGCGCCACCGCCCGTCCGGCGCGAAGCTTTCCCGCATCTCACCTCCCACAGGCCGCACGACCGGGCGCCTGACCCATCCTTCACGAGATCCATCCACCATGCAGCACCACCCAACCGCCGCGCCTGAGGCGCGGCTCGTTCGCGCGCTGGGCGTGTGGGCGCTGGCCGCCGGCATCGTGAACGTAACGGTGGGCGGCGGCATCTTTCGCCTCCCGTCCGCGGCGGCTTCGGCGCTGGGTGGGGCGGCGCCCGTGGCCTACCTGGTGTGCGCAGGGGCCATGGCGCTCATCGTCCTGTGCTTTGCCGAGGCGGGAAGCCGCGTGGACCTGACGGGTGGCCCGTACGCGTACGTGGAGGTGGCGTTCGGCCCGTTCGTGGGCTTTTTGGCCGGGGTGCTGCTGTGGGTGGTGGGCACGCTCGCGCTCTCCGCCGTGACGACGCTGTTCGCCGACGCCGTGGGCGCGCTGGTGCCGGCGCTGGCGGGCGGGGCCGCGCGGGCGCTGCTGCTGGTGGTGGTGCTGGCGCTGTTCGCGGGGATCAACGTGGCCGGCGTGCGGCAGGGGAGCGCCGTCAACGCCGTCGCCACGGTGGCCAAGCTGCTGCCGCTGCTGCTGCTGGTGGCCGTGGGGGCGTTCGCGGTCCGCGGCGGCAACCTGGCGTGGACGGACGCGCCCTCCGCCGGCGGCGTGGCGCGCGCATCCGCCGTGCTCATCTTTGCCTTCGCGGGGATCGAGAGCGCGCTGGTGCCCAGCGGCGAGGTCAAGGACGTAGCCCGCACGGTGCCGCGCGCCATCTTCCTGGCCATGATCGGCATCACGGCGCTGTACCTGGCCATCCACCTGGTTACGCAGGGCGTGATGGGGGCGGATCTGGCCGGCCACCCCACGCCCCTGGCCGAGGCGGCGGGGCGGGTGATGGGCCCCACGGGGCGCACGCTGCTGCTGGCGGGCGCTTCCATCTCCATGTTCGGCTACATCGGGGGGATGACGCTGGCCGTGCCGCGCGCCCTCTTTGCCCTGGGCCGCGACGGGTTTCTGCCGCGCGCGCTGGCGTCCGTGCACCCGCGCCACCACACCCCGCACGTGGCCATCGCCGTGCAGGCCGTAATCACCATGGCGCTGGCGCTCACCAGCGGCTTCGAGCGGCTGGCCATCCTGGCGAACCTGGCCACGCTGCTGCTGTACGCGGCCTGCTGCCTGGCCGCCTGGCAGCTGCGCCGCAAGGACGTGCGGGCGGGCGGCATCCCGTTCCGCGTCCCCGGCGGGGCCGTGGTGCCCTTCCTGGCCCTGGGCGCCATCGCCTACCTGCTGAGCTCCATCACGCTGGACGAGTGGGCCACGGCGGGCGCGGTGGTGGCCCTCTCCGCGCTGATCTACTTCGCCACCCGCGGCGCGCGGGCGGCCCGGCCCCCGGCGGCTTCGTCCTGACCGCCGCCGCCGGATACGCGGACGCCCTCCGGAGCCTGAAGTTCCGGGGGGCGTTCGTCGCTGGATGCGGATGCGTCAGACCAGGCAGGGTCCCGCGGTGGCGGAGATCATGACCGGCTTGGTCGCCGTGTCCGTCTCGCCGTTGAGGTCGGTCGCGGTGACCGTGATGTAGAAGATGCCGGACGCCGGCGTGGTGGCGGCGTACTGGTCATTGCTGAACGGCGCTCCGTTGATGCCGCCCGACCACGCCAGCGTGTAGTTCCCGGTGCCGCCGGTAACGTTCGCCTGCCAGGTGCACGGCACGTTCGCACGCGCCTTGCCGGCCCCGCTGATGGTCACGGAAAGCGTTTCGGTGGCCGGCGGCGCATAGGTGGCGCCGGTGAGAACGACGACGGCAGCGGCGGCGATCAACTTGCCCAGGAAATGCATGGATTGGCTCCTGATCCGAGGTGGGTCCAGCTCCGGTTGAGCTGTCTCGACAAAGCTAGCGGCACATCCACTCTTTTACAATTTTCGTCGCCAAAAGAACACCAAAATGGTCGCATCGGCGTGGGCGCATTTCTCCGTGGAAGAGCAAAGGAAACGATGGAGGCGGTGATCCTGGTGGGCATCCAGGCGTCGGGAAAGTCGACGTTCTACCAGCAGCGGTTCTTCGATACGCACGTGCGCATCAGCCGCGACCTGCTGCGCACGCGCAACCGCGAGGTGCTGCTGATGCGCGCGTGCCTGGAGGGCCGGCAGCCGTTCGTGGTAGACAACACCAGCGTGACGGCGGAGGAGCGTGCGCGGTACATCGTGCCCGCGCGGGCGGCGGGGTGCCGGGTGACGGGCTACTTCTTTCGCACGGAGCCGCGCGCCGCCATTGCCCGCAACAAGCTGCGGCAGGGCAAGGCCGTCATCCCCATCCCCGGCATCCTGGGCACGTACAAGAAGCTGGAGGAACCCCGCCCGGACGAGGGCTTCGATGCGCTCTACACCGTCACCCTCACCCCTGCCAACGAGTTCGTCGTGGAGCCCTTCGGCGCGGCAGATCCACCGGCGGAGTGAGCCTCGGGGGCAGCGCGTGCTATTCGCCGTCGTTCGCGATCCGCGGGACCCGGCGTGTCGGGGTCATTGCCTTGTAGTTGATCCGTTCCATCGGGATTTCGAGCCCCACGGAAGTGAGGGGGAGCGAGGCGTCCAGGCCTTCGACCGTGCTGTGGCGCCAGAAATCCCCTGCGGACATGCCGCTCCGCGCAGGGTTCCTTCTGCGAGACCAGCACGTACTCGCGCAGGGATTCGATGCGCCGATACAGGTCGAACTTCTTGCGCCGGTCGTACCCCTCCGTGGAATCCGAAAGCACCTCGATGATCAGCACCGGGTTCAGCAAGTTGTCGGAGGCTCGATCCTCGAACTGCGGATCGCATGACACGGCGACGTCGGGGAACAGGTAGTCACCCGACGCACTGACCTTTACCCGCTGGCTGGTGGTGTACACCTCGCAGGGACCGTTCTCGAGTTGTTCCTCGAGATGACGGACGAGAGCGGAGACGATCAGGTTGTGGGAACGCGAAGCCCCCGGCGACGTCGCGATGATGCGGCCGTCGATGTACTCGCTGCGGAACTCGGCGTGGCGCTCGAGGGCGAAGTACTCTTCCGGGGTGTAGCGGGTCGGGGCTGCCGTGGCCATGTTCTCCTCTCGGATCAGGGAACAGTGCGATCAGCGCCCCCGCCGAATTCAGCATAGCAGCAACCGCGCGGAGAATGGAAGGATAGTGTTGTCGCCCGGCTGCGGATGCACGATCCGGCGCGTGAAAGAGGCCGCGGACGAATCATCGTCCGCGGCCTCTTGGCGGTTGGCCCGTTTCAGCGCGCGACGGGAACGCCGGTCAGGGACAGACGTTGATGTCCACGGTTTGCAGCTCATGGGGGCAGGTGCAGGTCCAGCCTTCGTACGTCTGCGTGCAGCCGCAGCTGCAGGTGTAGCCGCACGTGTAGTCGCAGGTGTACTGGTTGCACGTTTGCGCGGCCGTGGGAACCGGGCACACGTTGATGGAATCTTCCGGGGGCTGCTCCCCGCAGCCGATCTCGAACGTGTGGTGGCGGCCCTGGACGGTGCCGCCCCTCCACATCCCCGCGCCGGTATCGAACGTTTCGACCTGCAGCGCGTCCAGCTCCAGCCGGATCTTTCTCATGTTTCCTCCAGGGCCTCCACCAAGGCCGGTCAGGGATCGATGACCACTCTCGCACAGGCGCAATTTGTGTCGTTAAACACGAATGCGCCAGCCTGAGATGAATCCTCCGACCGGCCGCGGATGCGCCTGAACCCCTCCGTCCATCCACAGCCCTGTCCGGTGGGCCTCTGCTCAGCCGCCCTCGTCTGCATCCGCGCCAGGGAACTGCACGTCCGCGTAGATCTCGCGCAGCGTCACCGTGCAGCCGACCGACGACAGCTCAAGCGTCGCGTCCAGACCGCTCTCCGCGGAGAACATCCAGAACTCACCGTGCCGCACGTAGCGCTCAACGCTGATGGCGCGCGAGTCGATCAGCACGTACTCCGAGAGCGATTCAACGCCACGGTACGCCGCGAACTTGGCCGCGCGGTCAAAGCTTTCGCTGCTGTTGGAGAGTACTTCGATGACGAGACTTGGATTCAGCAGGGTTTGCGGCCGCGTGTCCAGGAACGCTGCCTTCTCGCACACCGCCACGACATCCGGATACATGTAGCCTGCGCCATGCGCGACCTGCACCCGCATGTCGTTCACGAACACCCGGCACCCACGGGGCCGCAGCCGGGCGCGCAGCTCGCTCCCAACGTTGAGGACGACGTCCGCGTGCTCGGGGCTCGCGCCCGTCATCGCGATGATGCGGCCGTCGATGTACTCGTTCTTGAACTCGGCGTTGCGCTCGAGCGCGAGGTACTCTTCCGGGGTGTAGCGGGTCAGCGCTGCTCTCCTCTTGGACCGGGGTACGTCCGAGCGTAAACGTGTTTGACACAAACGTACAAGTAAGCCTGGGCTTGGCCGCCCCGGATGCGCGAGCACGGAAACGGTGAGACACGTGATCGAGCCGCTTCGTGGCTCAGGGCGTACTATTCGGCCGGTGGGATAGCGCTACGAACTCGCCGCGTCGGAAGCATCGCCTGGCTGTATATCTGATCGAGCGGAAGCTTCAGGCCTACCGAGGCGAGCACGAGCGAAGCATCCAGTCCTACAATCGTGTTGCGCTGCCAGAAGTCGCCTTCGCGCACGTACTGCTCCACAGCCGGCTCCTTTTGCGAAACGAGGACGTACTCCTTGAGCGTCGCGACCCGGCGGTACAGCGCGAGCTTCATCCCCCGGTCGTGCCGCTCGGTCGAATCAGACAGCACTTCGATGATCAGTACGGGCGTAATAAGGTTGTCGAAGGTTTCGTCTTCAAATTCCGGATCACACGATACCGAGACGTCCGGATACAGGTAGTCTCCGGATGCACTGACCTTTACCCGCTGGGTGCTGGGATACACTTCGCAGGGTCCGCCCTGAAGCCCTGCCCTGATCTCATGGATGAGAGCGGCTACGAGCAAATTGTGCGGACGAGACGCACCCGGTGACATCGCGATGATGCGGCCGTCGATGTACTCGCTTCGGAACTCGGCGTGCCGCTCGAGTGCAAGGTACTCTTCCGGGGTGTAGCGGTTCAGGGCTGCCGTGGCCATGCTCTCCTCTCGGACCGGGTACGTCCGAGTGTAAACTTACCTGACGCAAACGCACAAGTGGCCTGCGGTTGACCGCCACGGATGCGCCAACGCAGGAACGGTGCGATCCATCATCCAGTCAGAATCAGGATGCAGCAGCGGCGCGGAGAATGGAAGAGTCTCGCCGCCCCGCAGTGCCGAGACGCATCCATCCACCGCGCAAAAGAGGCCGCGGACGATCCATCGCCCGCGGCATCCCGCCATCCAGACCCGCCTACACGCCGACGGGCTCCGCGAGGGCCGGGTGCGCGGGGTAGTGCGAATCCACGTAGTCGTCCAGGATGCGCTTGAACTCCTCGGCGATGTGGTCGCCGCGCAGGGTGACGGTGTGCTCGCCATCCACGTACACCGGCGCCTTGGGCTCCTCGAAGGTGCCCGGCAGGCTGATGCCCAGGTTGGCGTGCTTGCTCTCGCCGGGGCCGTTCACCACGCACCCCATCACGGCCACCTTCATCTCCTCCACGCCGGGATGCGTCTCGCGCCACGCGGGCATCTGGTCGCGCAGGTAGTCCTGGATGCTCTCCGCCAGCTGCTGAAAGTACGTGGACGTGGTGCGCCCGCAGCCGGGGCAGCTGGTGACCTGCGGCGAAAACGAGCGGATCTCCAGCGACTGCAGGATCTGCTGCGCCACGTGCACCTCTTCCGTGCGGTCGCCCCCCGGCTTGGGGGTGAGCGATACGCGGATGGTGTCGCCGATCCCCTCCTGCAGCAGGATGGAGAGACCGGCGGTCGAGGCCACGACGCCCTTGGTGCCCATCCCCGCTTCCGTCAATCCCAGGTGCAGGGGATAATCGCTCAGGGGCGCCAGCTTGCGGTACACGCGCACCAGGTCCTGCACGCCGCTGACCTTGGCGGAGAGGATGATGCGGTCGTGCGGCAGCCCGCACGCCTCGGCGAAGGCGGCGGAGCGCAGGGCGCTCTCCGTCATCGCGTCCATCATCACTTCCTTGGAGTCCTTGCGCACCGCCTCGGGAAGGAGCGCGTTGGCATCCATCATCTCCGTGAGCAGCGCCTGGTCCAGCGAGCCCCAGTTCACGCCGATGCGCACCGGCTTGCCCCACAGGATGGCCTGCTCCACGATGGCGCGAAAGTTCTCGTCGTGCCGCTTGGCGCCCACGTTGCCGGGGTTGATGCGGTACTTGGCGAGCGCCTGCGCCGTGTCGGGGTACTTCGTAAGCAGCAGGTGGCCGTTGTAGTGAAAGTCGCCCACGAGGGGCACGTCCACGCCGCGTGCGCGCAGGAACTCCACGATGTACGGCACGGCCCGCGCGGCCTCGTCATTGTTGACGGTGACGCGCACGATCTGGCTGCCGGCGCGCCACAGGGCGGCCACCTGCCGGACGGTGCCCTCCACGTCGGCCGTGTCGGTGTTGGTCATGGACTGCACCACCACCGGGTGCGCGCTCCCCACGGGAACGCCGCCCACGTGGACGGTGACGGTCTGCCTGCGCCGGATATCGGTCATGCTGCGGATGCGCGCGTATGCGTTCGGGTCGGGCTCCTGCGTACCCGCAAATCTAACCGGATCGCCAGCTTGCGGCAAAGTGCCGGGGGCACGGAGAGCGGGGAGGATGCACGCCCGCGGCGACGGACGACGGGCATCCGCCGGCCACGCGTCCGGAATCGGGGCGTCAAACGTTTTGCATTCGCGCGCTTGGGGGCGTAGACTTCCGGTACTTCAGCGGGCTTCCTCGCCGTCCATCCGATCCACCATACCCGATCAATGAACCTCCAGATGCTCGTGCGCCGCGCGCTGCTTGCCGCGGCCCTGCTCGCCTGCGCCCTGGGCCGCCCCGGTGCGGCGCACGCGCAGGCCAACGAGACCGCCGCCGCGGCCGACACCGTGTACGAGATCCGCCTGCGCGACGGCTCCGTGCTGGTGGGCCGCATCGTGGCGGACCAGGGTGCGACCCTCACCGTGCAGACGCAGGCCGGGCTCACGGTTACGCTGCAGCGCGAGCAGGTCGTCTCCATCACGGAGCGGTCAGGGCGGCTGGTGGACGGCCGGATGGTGCCGCAGGATCCGCACGCCACGCGGCTCTTCTTTGCCCCCACGGCGCGCGCCATCCCCAGGGGCGAGGGGTACTTCGGCGTCTACGAGCTGTTCTTTCCGTTCGTGAGCTACGGGCTCACGGACCGCTTCACCATCTCCGCCGGCACGCCCATCGTCCCCGACTACATCGGGCAGATCTTCTACTTCGCGCCCAAGTACGAGATCGTGCGCACGCCCGGCGCGAGCGCGGCGGTGGGCGTGCTGGCCGTGATCGCCCCGGAAGCGGAGCTGGACGGCAGCGTTGGGCTCATCTACGGCGTGGGCACGTTCGGCAACCCGGACGGCGCCATCACCGTGGGCGCCACCGTGCCCTTCGTGGCCACGACGGACGACAGCGATCTGGGCAACGACCCCGTGTTCATGATCGGCGCCGAAGCGCGCACGGGCCTGCGCACCAAGATCATCAGCGAGAACTACTTCGTGCCGGGCGAGGGGGCGCTCGTCTCCGCCGGCATGCGCTTCTTCGGCGAGCGGCTGAGCGCGGACTTCGGCGTGGGGCTGGCGGTGGGCGGATCGGATCCCCCCTGCTGCCTTCCCCTGGTGAATTTCGTCTACAGCTTTTGATCGCGGGACGTTCCGGAGGACGTCCGGCGGGGTCTCCCCGTCGGACCCTCCTCCCGCATCTCCGTCCGGAAATCCCGTGTGCACGCGCGGAACAAAGGCGACCGCGGCCGTGTCTCAGCGGCTCGATCCCACCCGCGGCCCCTCCGGCATTCATCTCCCGTCCCTTGCATCTCATGATCCGACGCACGTCATTCGCCCTGCTCCTGGCCTGCGGACTGGCCGCCGCGCCCGCCGCCGCGCAGGCGGACACCACCACCGCGCCCGTGCGCACGCAGGCCCTCTCCATCCTGCCGTTCCATGCCCTGCTGGGCTTCTACGCCGGCGACTACGAGCGCATCGTGGGGCAAACGACCACGCTGGGCATCGGCGCGAGCTACTTTTCGCTGGGCGAGGACAGCGACGAGTTCACGTACGGCACCGCGGAGGCCAAGCTGCGCTACTACCCCTCCGGCGACCCGCTGCGGGGCCTGGCCTTTGGACTGACGGCGGGGCCCACCTTCGTCTCCACGGGCGAGGATTACGACGGCGACGACGCACGCTACACGGCGCTCGGCATCGGCTTCGAGGTGGCGCGCAGCCACATCATGGGCGTGGACCAGCGCTTCTTCTACGGCTACGGCGCCGGCGGCAAGCGCCTGTTCTTCACCGGCGAAGAGGCGGAGGGCGCGGAGCTGGTGATCCCCACGCTGCGCCTGTCGGTGGGCTTCGCGTTCTGATGCGCCCGGCCGCTTGACGGCGGCCCGCGGCGGCACGTACCTGAGGGGCGGGAGGGCGCACGGGCGTTCTTCCGCTTCGCCTTTTTTCCCTGCGGAACCATGCACGTGGACAACGATCACCTCGTGCGCACCCTGGGCGAGCTGGTGCGCGTCGTTTCCATCAACCCCGCGTTCAGCGGCGGCACCACGGACGAGCGGCAGGTGGCCGCGTACGTGCGCGCGGCGCTGGACGGGCTGGGGATGGAGACGCACGCCCACGAGCCGGCGCCGGGGCGGGTGAGCGTCGTGGGGCGGCTGCGGGGCACGGGGGGCGGCCGGTCGCTGATGCTGTACGCGCATCACGACACGGTGGGGATCGAGGGGATGCCGGACCCCTGGAGCGCCGAGGTGCGCGACGGGCAGATGTACGGCCGCGGCGCGTACGACATGAAGTGCGGATTGGCCGCGTGCCTCGCCGCCGTCCGGGCCATCGTGGAGTCCGGCGCGCCGCTGGCGGGCGACCTGCTGGTGGTCTCCGTGGCGGACGAGGAAGAGGCGAGCCTGGGGATGGCGGACGTGCTGCGCCACCACACGGCCGACGCCGCCGTCGTCACCGAGCCCACGGAGCTGGCGATGGTGGTGGCGCACAAGGGGTTCTGCTGGATGGAGGTGGAGACGGAGGGTCGCGCGGCGCACGGCAGCGGCTGGCAGGTGGGGATCGACGCCAACCTGCGGATGGGCCGCGTTCTGGCCCGGCTGGAGGCGCTGGGCGCGCGCCTGGTGGCCTCGGATCCGCACCCCGTCGTGGGTCCGCCCTCGCTGCACGCGGCCACGCTGCAGGGGGGCACGGGATGGAGCACCTACGCCGCGCGCTGCACCCTGCGCATCGAGCGGCGCACCATCCCCGGCGAGACGGAGGCCAGCGTCGTGGCGCAGGTGCAGCAGATCCTGGATGCGCTCGCGGCCGAGGACCCCACGTTCCGCGCGACGGTGAAGCCCGTGCTGTCACGCCCCCCGTGGGAGGCGCGCGCGGATTCCGCCATCACCGGCATCGTGGGCCGCGCGGCGCAGGCGGTGCTGGGGCGGCCGCCCGTGCGGACGGGCGCGCCGTACTGGATGGATACGGCGCTGCTGGGCGCGGCGGGCATCGACACCATCGTCCTGGGGCCGGCGGGCGAGGGGGCGCACGCGGCGACCGAATGGGTGGACCTGGAGTCCGTCCGCCAGACGGCCGAGATCCTCGTCCGCACCGCGCGCGAGTTCTGCGGGTGAGGGTGAAGTCGACAGGCTACGCTCGAGCCTGGGCGGGGGCGAAGCCGGCATCCAGCCAAGCCGACGCGATACCAGCATCCAGCCGTGCGGTGAAGCCGGTGTAGCGAAGCCCAGGCGCGAAGTGAGCGGGTAAACCCGCCGCTGGGAAAGCCATAAGCCACGTCTCGGCTCGCTGCGCTCTCCGAACGGGGCTTCAACTGCTTCAACTACGGACTGCGCCACCTGGCGTGGCACTCGCCCGTGACCGGACAGTCCGCGCAGGCGGACTTCGTGTAGTTGTTGCGGCGAATTCATTCGCTCTGTCCACGGACTCCGCCTCCAATCCTCATCTCCACTTCGCGTCCGCCCACCTCCGCCCCGCTACGGTCACGCATCCAACCACCGCCGTTCGGAAACCCTGCCGTGGGGCCAGGCGTATCATTCCTCCACGAGCCTCATCCGCATTCCCCAGCACGCAGCACCGATCATCCCATGAAGCGTCTTGTCCGCAGCGCCGCCGCGGCGCTGCTCGCGGCCGGGTCCCTCGCGTCCGTCTCCGAGGCGGCGGCGCAGCAGCCGCGCAACCTGATGTACCGCGTGGAAGGCCCCAGCGGCGCCACGGTGTACATGCTCGGCTCCATCCACGTGCTCACGGCGGACGCGTATCCGCTGTCCGCCTCCGTGGAGCGCGCCTACGGCGAGGCCGAGCGCGTGTTCTTCGAGGTGAACCTGGACAGCCTGCAGGCCCGCGCCGGCGAGATGGCGCCGCGCGGCGTGTGGACCAACGGCCGGACCCTGCGCGACGCCATCCCCTCGGACCTGTACGCGCAGGTGGAGCAGGCGTCCACGCGCTACCCGGACACCCGCATCGACATGTCGGTGCTGGACCGGCTGGAGCCGTGGATGGTGGCCATGCTGCTCAGCCAGCTGGAGTGGGCCAAGGCCGACCTGCAGGCGCGGCACGGCATCGACATGCACTTCGAGGCGCGCGCGCAGCGGGATGGCAAGGGGCTGGGCGCGCTTGAGTCGGTGGATTTCCAGCTGGGACTGATGGACGGCTTCAGCCCCGGCGAACAGGAGGAGATGCTGCGCCAGGCGCTGGAGGGCCTGCCGCGCACGGAGGCGCTGATGCGCGACATGGTGGCCGCCTGGCGCACGGGCGACGCCGCGGGGCTGGACGCGCTGGTAAACGGCTCCATGGGCCGCTATCCGGCGTTCTACGACCGCATGCTCACGGACCGCAACGCCGCCTGGATCCCGCAGATCGAGCAGCTGATCCGCGGCCGCGACGACGTGCTCGTCATCGTGGGCGCCGCGCACCTGGTGGGCGGCGAGAGCGTCGTCGCCATGCTCCGCGCGCGAGGCTATACGGTGGAGCAAGTGTGAAGGGAAGTGCGTTAGTGCGGAAGTGCGGAAGTGCGGAAGTGATGCCGGATATGCGAGTTGATTGTTCGCTCAGCCTTCAAAGATGGCCTCACGCGGAGACGGCAGTAAAACACCGTGTGCACGATCAATCGTGGGAATCGGCTACAACTTCACACTGTCGGCCTCCGCCGACACCATCGTGCACGGGCGGGCTGAGCAGACCGGCAGGCACCGATCCGCCGCGAAAACGAAAAGCCCCGCGAAATCGCGGGGCCCGTTTCAGCGCGGAAATCTTTCACGCGGCACAGTCCACTACCGCACTCACGCACTTACGCACTTTCCTCAAAACTTCCACGTCACGCCGAGCACGGGGACCAGCGGCAGGGTGGTGACGGCGCGGATGACGTCGGTGGCGGGCGGATATTCGTTTCCGCCGGAAGGCGCGTTGGGATTCGCGGTCCCCTGCCCGTCGTCGAAGTAGCGGTAGAACAGGCCGTCGCGGCTTTCCAGCGCGTTGATCACGCGCAGGTACGGCGTGACCTGCGTGCGGCGGCCGGCAAAGCGCGGGCTCCACGTGCGCGACACCTCGGCATCCAGGCGAAGGAACCGCGCTTCGCCGCTGAGGGGCGCATCCGTGTCCAGGTCCACGCTCCCCGTGTTCTCGGGCGTAGGCAGCGTGCCGCCGGACAGCGCCTCGTTGGGGAACGTAAAGCGGCTGGACGGCAGCCCCGCGCCGTACGCGAACCGCACGCCCACCATGGTGCGGCGCCACACCATGGCCCGCACCCCCGTGCTCAGCGTCTGCCGCCCGGAAAAGCGCGTCGTGGTGTCGGCCACCACCGACGAGCTCCACGCCCACCCCAGCGAATAGCCCAGCCACCCCGTGACCCGCCCGGCCGTGCGCCGCGCCCACACGTCCACGCCGGAGTTGTGCGCCGTGTACGTGGATGAATCGGGGATGGGGCGCGGGTCCGGCAGCCCGTCGAAGCGCTTGTAGAAGCCCTCCAGCCCCAGCTGCACGTCGGGCGTGACCTGCTGGTCCAGCGACAGCGACAGGTGCGTGGCCCCGCCCACGGCCAGGTGCGTGGCCACGCGCATGGAGTCGGCGTAGTTGCGCAGGGGGCTGGAGCGCAGCGACCGCGGCACGCGCAGGTACTGGTGGTAGCGCCCGCCGGCCAGGGTGAGCGCCGTGCCGTCCGCGATCAGCCAGGTGGCCGAGCCGCGCGGCGCCAGCACGGCCACCCCGCCCATGGAGAACCCGTCCGCCCGCACGCCGCCCCGCAGCACCATCCGCGCAGTGGGCTGCCACTCCCCCTCCAGGTATCCGCCCGCCGACGACGCGGACTGCTCCGCGTACACCAGCATCTGGAACGTCTCGGGCTGCACGGCCTCGTGCTCCATCCACATCCGCTCGAACGACGCGCCGTAGCGAACGCGCAGGGGCCCGTGCTGGCGGGTAAAGTCCAGCCCGGCCCGCACGCGGTCGCTGCGGCTGGTGAGCTGGAACAGGCGTCCCCGGTTGCGCAGGGGAAGGTCGGCATCGAAGCGGCCGGCGGCCAGCGTGACCTCCACGTCGGCGCCCTCGTAGCGGCCGCCGTAGCGCAGGCTGCCGGCCAGGTTGCCCCAGGTGGCGTAGCCCTCGCCGCCCACGGTGTCCACCCGCACGCCCTCGTGGTTGGCGAACGCCGTCAGGGAGATCCCGCCCTCGGGCAGGGGCACGTCCAGCCGCACCAGCCCGTCGCGGAACTCGTAGGGGAACGGCTCGCTCTCCAGCTGCGCGAAGTTGGCGCCGTGCACCGTGCGCCCCGAGGCCAGGTAGCGCATGCCCCCCACCACCGGCCCTTCCACCCGCCCCGTGGCCGAGACCATGTCCACCGTGCCGCCGGCGGAGTGGCGGTCGCCCGTGCCGCTGCGGGTGGACAGGTCCATCACGTACGACAGCCCGCCGTCGTAGCGGGCCGGCGCGCCGCCCAGGTACAGGTCCGCCGAGCCTACGACTTCCGGCTCGAAGCTCTCGATGAGGCCGCCCATGTGGAAGGGCGCGTACACGGGGGCGCCGTCCAGCAGCACCAGCTGCAGGTTGGCGGCGGATCCGCGCACGTACAGCGCCTCGCCGCCTCCGCCGCCCCCCGGCTCGCCGGGGAGTGGGGTGACGCCGGGGGTCAGGGTCTCCGCCAGCCCGCCGTCGCCCGGCCGGTGGCGGGTGAGCAGGTCGAGCTCGGCGCGGGAAAGGGCGACGCTGTCCGCGCCGGGATCCATGGAGGGGCGCACGTCCACGGGCGCCAGGGTGATGGGGCGGTGCTGCAGCACCACGTCCAGGTCCAGCGAGCCGCCGGGGGGAACCAGCACCACCATCTCGGTGGGGACGTGGTCCAGGTGGCGCACCCGCAGCACCTGCCGCCCCGCGCTGACCCGGAGAAGGTAGGCGCCCGTGCTGTCGGCGGTGGACAGCACGTTCTGCCGGCCGTCGTCGGCCTCTACCACGGCCAGGGCCACGGGCAGCCCCGTGGGCTCGCTCTGCACCCGCCCGTGAATGACGCCGCGCGCCGTGTCCTGTACGGGCGCGGCAGCAGCCATCACGGCAAGGACGAGAGCAGTCAGCATGGCTACGGTTTGCTGCGATGAAGAGGGGCGGTACGGATGGATCTACCCCCCGGACCGGCGTCCGGTCCGGGGGGGCGTTCCGGCCGGGATCAGCTCCCGGCGCGGAACACGGGCTCTGCGGCGCTGCCGGCCACGCGCGGGGCCAGCGAGCGCAGCGTGTTGCCCTCCTTGGCGGCCACCACGCGGCCGTTCACCTCCACGAACGCCGCCTCGGCGCCGCGGGGCAGGTCCACCACCACCTCGCCGGGCCCGGCGCCCACGATCTCGATGCGCCCCGGCCCCGTGCGGAACCGCGCGGAAACGGCGGCCCCCGTGGCCGTGACCTGCGCCTGCGGCTCGTCCGAAAGGCGGGCGCGGACGCGCAGCTCGGGGGACGAGCCCGTGACGGCCACCTGCACCTTGCCCGCCTCGGGAAGGATGGAGACGGCCTTGGGCGCCACGGCCGCGGGCTCCGCCGCCTCGGGCGCCGGTGCGGGTGCGGGCGCGGGAAGGGCGGGCGCCGGTGAGGGGGCCTCCACCGTCACGCGCTCCACCCACTCGCGCACGGGCGAGCCGGGCAC
>DASQZE010000224.1:0-3356 GCA_035638875.1 Longimicrobium sp. | reverse complement strand
ACGAAGGAGGAGAGAGAGATGAAACACCGAGCAACCCTGGTCCTTGCGCTGGCTGCCACGGCGCTGGCGGCGGCGCCGGCGCGCGCGCAGGGAGCCGCCGTCGACACGGCGGCGGTGGGTGCGCTGCAACGGATGGGGATCTACCTCAACACGCTCAATGCGTTCCAGGTGCGCGCGGAGGTCACCACCGAAGAGGTGCTCACCGACGGCCAGAAGGTGCAGATCGCCAGCGTGGTGGACCTGGTGGCCAACCGGCCCAACCGGCTGCGGGTGAACGTGTCCGACGACCGCCAGCAGCGGCTGCTGCTGTACGACGGTGGCACCTTCACCCTGTTCGCGCCCCGGCTGAACTTCTACGCCAGCGTCGCCGCCCCGCCCAGCTTGAACGAACTGGCCGGCGCGCTGGAGGACCGGCATGGAATTGAGCTGCCCCTGGCCGACCTGTTCCGCTGGGGAACGCCGGAGTCGCGCATCCGCGAGATCACGGCCGCCCTGGTCGTGGGGCCGGGCCAGGTGCAGGGCACCACCTGCGAGCACTACGCCTTCCGGCAGGCGGGGCTGGACTGGCAGATCTGGATCCAGAAGGGCGACTACCCGCTGCCGTGCAAGCTGGTGCTCACCACCCTGACGGACGAGGCGCGGCCGCAGCACACCGTGGTCTACTCGTGGAACTTGGCGCCGTCGTTCAACGCCGCCGCGTTCACCTTCGTGCCGCCGGCCGACGCGCGGCAGATCACGTTCGCGGAGGCCGCCGCGACGCGCCTGACCCGCAACCCGTAGGAGGACGAGATGAAACGCTCGATGCAACTGCTGGTGCTCCTTACCCTGGCGCTTCTCTGCTGGAGCACGCAGCTCGACGCCCAGCGCCACGGGGGCGGCCTGGCCGCGCGCGGCCAGGCGCGGGCCAGCGTGAACGCCCGGGCCGGCATGGCCGCGCGCCCCGCCGTGAACCGCCCCGTGAACGTGGACCGAAGCCGCACGGTGAATCGCAACGTGAACCGCGACATCCATGTGGACCGCGAGATCGACGTCAACGCGCACGGCGGCTGGTACGACGACCACGACGGCTGCTGCCACCATCCCGTGGCGACGGTCGCCGCCATCAACGCGGCCAACAGCGTGGCACGGGCAGCGAATGCGGTGGCCGTCGGCGCCGTGGCCAGCACGCTCCCCGCCTACTGCGAGGTCGTGGTCCAGAACGGAGTCACCTACCAGAACTGCGGGGGCACCTGGTACCAGCCCCAGTTCTACGGTACGGAGACGGCCTACGTGGTCGTGGCGCCGCCCGAGTAGGGTCAGCCGCCACGAACGCGGGCGCGGGGCACGGTGCCCCGCGCCGCGGACGGCCCGCGCCGGGCCGTCCGCACCGTCCCCGAACCTGGAAGTGTGCCGTGACCATCGCGATCGAGCTTACCCACGCTGAACCCCTGGCGGAGCGTGCCCCGCGGGGCGCGCCCGGCCCGGCGCCGTTCCCGGACATGGCCTGGATCCCCGGCGGCACCTTTCGCATGGGTTCGGACCACCACTACCGCGAAGAGGCACCCGCCCGCGAGGTGACGGTGCAGGGGTTCTGGATGGACCGCCATCCCGTCACCAACGCGCAGTTCAGCCGCTTCATGGAGAAGACGGGATACGTCACCATCGCCGAGAGGGAGCTGGAGGCGGGAGACTATCCGGGTGCGATCTCGCACCTGCTGGTGCCCGGCTCCGTGGTCTTCCGTCCGCCCACGGGTCCGGTTCTCCTCGGCAATCACTACGCGTGGTGGGAGTACGTCCCTGGCGCCAGCTGGCGGCGCCCCATGGGGCAGGGTAGCGCGGCAGCCGGGTTGTCCACGCACCCGGTGGTGCACGTGGCCTGGCCGGACGTGGAGGCATACGCCGCGTGGGCGGGCAAGGCGCCGCCCACCGAGGCGGAGTGGGAGCGCGCCGCCCGCGGGGGACTGGAGGCAAGGGAATACGCCTGGGGTGACGATCTCTCCCCCCGCGGCCGCATGATGGCCAACGTGTGGCAGGGCGAGTTCCCGCGCGAAAACCTGCTGCTGGACGGATGGGAGCGTACCTCGCCCGTGGGCAGCTTTCCGCCCAACGGCTACGGCCTGTACGACATGATCGGCAACGTGTGGGAGTGGACGGCGGACTGGTGGCGCGACGGGGCCGCGGCGGGCGGCTCGTGCTGCGGGGCGCACTCCCCGGACGACGGTGGACGCGAGGCGAGCATGGACCCGGGCCAGCCAGGGATCCGCATCCCGCGCAAGGTGCTCAAGGGCGGATCGTACCTGTGCGCGCCCAACTACTGCGTGCGCTACCGCCCGGCCGCTCGCATCCCGCAGCAGGTGGACACGGGGACGGGACACCAGGGCTTTCGCTGCATCGTCCGCTCGCCTGCCGTGTAGCGGGTGTGGCCGCGGCGGGGGCGATTGGTGGATCGGCGGATTCGGCACAATCAGGGGACTCGGCGGATGAAATGGGGCGGACCGGGGACGGAGAGTTTAGCGGCCCGGGAGGTCGGGGCCATCGCAGAACATACGAAGGGACCTGAACGATGATGAGCACCACCCCACGCGTCGCGCGCGCATCGAGGCTGCTGCTGGCGCTGCTGCTGGTGGCCGCGGCGCCCCGCGCGAACGGCCAGGGCGGCGCGGACCCGCTCCCCTCGTGGAACGACGGGCCCGCCAAGCAGGCCATCACCTCCTTCGTGCAGCGCGTGACGGCGCCGGGCGGGCCGGACTTCGTGCCCGTGGAGGACCGTATCGCGGCCTTCGACAACGACGGCACCCTCTGGGCGGAAAAACCCCTGCCCACGGAGGTGTACTTCGTCCTGGCGCGGGTGCGCGAGCTCGCCGCGCGGGATCCGTCGCTGGCGGGACGGCAGCCGTTCAAGGCGGCCCTGGAGGGGGACGCGGCCTACTTCCACGAGGCCGGCCCCGAGGCGGTGCTTCAGCTGCTCGCCCTGACGCACGCGGGGATGACGCAGGAGGAGTTCGCCTACGACGCGCTGCGCTTTCTCGCCAGCGAACGCCACCCCGCGCTGCACCGGCCCTTCACCGGCGCCGTCTACCAGCCCATGCTGGAACTGCTGGCCTACCTGCGCGCCAACGGGTTCCAGACCTGGATCAGCTCCGGCGGCACGCTGGACTTCATCCGCGTTTTCGCGCCCGTGACGTACGGCGTGCCGCCGGAGCGCACCATCGGCAGCGAGCTGCAGCGCCAGTCGCGCCGGGCGGCCGGCCGGCTCTCCATCGTCCGGCTCCCGCGCCCCGAGCACCTCAACGACAAGGACGGCAAGCCCGTCGGCATCGACCGCCACATCGGCCGCCGCCCCCTGCTCGTGGCCGGCAACGTCCTGTCCGGGGGAG
>DASQZE010000223.1:0-13059 GCA_035638875.1 Longimicrobium sp. | reverse complement strand
CGAGGGAGGTGGCGGCCACGGCGGGGATCAGCACGCCCAGCATGGTGCCGATCCCGGCCAGCGTGCGCACGTCCTCGGGCAGCCGGCCGATCACGAGCAGCTGCGCGAAGTACGTCCCCAGCCAGGCCAAAAAGACGAGGGTCGTCGACATCACCGTCAGGGGCACGCCGCCCAGCCCCAGCCACGAGAGCATCGCGGCCGCGTCGCCGGCATCCCCCGCGTGCCCGTGCCCGTGCCCGTGCCCATGCCCGCCCGCCCCGTCGCCGGTGGCCAGCCCCGTGGCCGCGAGCAGCCAGTAGAGCATGCACACGCACAGCAGCATGCTGTACACGACGGTCGGAAAGGTGAGGGCGGTATGCAGGAAGTCGTTCACGGGCGTCCGATGGGCGGTGATCCGGGGGCGAAACCCAGGCTCCGTCGCGACTTGCGTCGCGGCGGCCTCCGGGGTCTGAACGGATGGATGGCGTTCGGAGTTTCGAACCGGGAGGGACGACCCGGGGAAGCACTGCTGCTGCGGCGGAGCGGCTGCGCTCCGGCGATCTCCCGCGACAAACGGCGGCCGGGGGAGAAAGTAACTACAATGGCGGCATCAATCTAACGCAATCGCTCCCATTGCTCCAGTACTCGCCGCGTATGGGTGGGAGCACCGGCGGTCGTGGCGGGTGTGGTGATGCAGACGCGCGGGCGGGGATGGCCGATGCGCGCACGCCCGGTCAGGATGAGCGCCGGGGTAGATTCGGCAGGGACACGAAACTCTTTCCCGCCCGGCGCAGCCATAGCATCCTTCTCCCTCTACTGCTGTCCCCTCGCCCGCCCCGTCCCCGCCCCTCCCCATGCCCCGGACTCCTCGTTTGCGGATTCGTCCGCGCTGGTTTGCGGCCGCCGGCATCGCGGCCGCCGCCCTGCTCCTGTCCCAGGGCTGCATCCGGTGGCCGCTCGCGCACCCGGACGTCACGCCCTTCGATGCATACGTGCAGAAGGATTCCAGCAGGGGCGACCTGACGGTCCGCTTCATGGGCACGAGCTCGCTGCTGTTCACGGATCGTGGCTCCACGTCCATCCTGATGGACGGCTTCGTGAGCCGCCCGGGACTGCTCCGGGTCGGGCTCCGGCGCATCCGCCCCGACTGCGAACGCATCCAGAGCGCGCACCGCCGCCTGGGACGGCCGGCGCTGGCGGCGGTATTCGCCGGCCATGCGCACTACGACCACGCCATGGATGCGCCGGTGTGGGCCCAGATGACCGGCGCCACGCTGGTGGGCTCGCAGTCGGTCGCCATGCTCGGCCGCGGCATCGGCCTCCCCGAAAGCCAGGACACCGTGGTGCGCTCCAACCTGCCGATGCGGATCGGTCCCTTCGAGCTGACCTTCATCGAGTCCGCGCACGGGCCGCCGGACCGCTTTCTCGGGACCGTGTACGAGCCGCTCCGGCCCCCCGCAAAGACCAAAGCCTGGCAGACCGGGCTGGTGTACTCGGTGTTCATCCGCCACCGCGGCCGGACCCTCCTGGTGCAGAGCACGGCCGGCTACAAGCGGGGTGCCCTGCACGGCCAGCGCGCCGACGTGGTGTACCTCGCCATCGGGGGCCTGGGAAAGCAGTCCATGGAGAGCATCGACGCGTACTGGAGCGAGGTCGTCCGCGCGACCGGCGCCCGGCGCGTGATCCTGGTGCACTGGGACGACTTCTTCCGTGGGCTGGACGAACCGCTGCTGCCCACCCTCTACGGCGGGGACGACGTGCCACGGGGGATCGGGCGCATCGTGGAGCTGGCGGAGGCGGACGGCGTGGAGATCCAGATCCCCCAGGCGTGGCAGCCCGCCGACCCGTTCCTCGGCCTGGTTCTGCCCATGGCAATCGACACGGTGGCACCCCGGCCGTGGACGATCCACCCGGTTCCCAGGCAGCCGTACTGCCCGCGATAGATGCCGCCAGGGCAACAGGCCTGAGTCATACCGGATCCCACGATGCGTGGGTGCCCGGAGTTCTGCTGCCGCCTCGCGCGGAGGCGCGGAGGACGCGGAGAACTGCGGAGACGACAACGGATTGGAATCACACGGAGGAACAGAGGTAATACCGATTCCCGCGATTGATTGTGCAGACGGAGTTTTACTGCCGTCTCATACCGAATCCGAAAAAACAATAACTTTTGTCTCACACAGGGGAACAGGAGGAACAGGGGGAACAGGGAATTGGACTCTTGATCTCTGCTCCCCTGTTCCCCTGTTCCCCCTGTGTGAGCAACCATTCTTTTGCCGGATTCGGTATCATACCGGATCGCACGGTTGATTGTGCATGCGGAGTGTTACTGCTGTCTCACACAGAGGGAAAGAGGTCACGGAGAACAGCGAAGACGGCATCTGTTCCCCGTGTCCTTTTTCCCCCTGTGTGATACCTTCTTTGAAGCATGAATGCACAGTCAATCAGAGAAGTTGATATAACAGAGGAACTTCCGTCGTCCTCCGTTACCTCTCTGTTCCTCTTTGTGCGATTGCTGTTGTGCTGTTCTCCGCGCCCTCCGCGTCTCCGCGTGAGCTCATTCCTGGAGGCGACGGTGCAAATCAGCTTGAGCACCCGGTGACTCGATTGAGTCCGCGTCGCCGGCGTCTTCATCCCCCGGAAAAGAACGCGGTGCGCGTTTGGCCGCCGGCCGTCTCGAAGAGGGTGATCGCCGGCCGCGCGGCCACGGGCATGAACGTGAAGGTCGCGCCACCGGCGCAGGGGACGGCCGGCGGCGTGAGCGTCGTGGAGTCGTCGCCCTGCACCGCCATCCAGCCGTCCGGCCGTGACAGCAGCGGCAGGGGGACGACCAGGCTCTCCACGTCCGCGGCGCCGGAGACGGAGAGCGTCAGCATCAGCATTCCGTCGTCCCCCGGCTCTTCGAGGAGCGCGTAGCCGCCCAGGGTGTCGGAACGGGCGGCGATCCGGCGGGGAACGGCGGCCATCCGGCGACCGGCCTCCGCCGCGGATTGCCCTTCGTCGACGATGCGCACCACGCCGGCGGGACCGGGCCGGCCCGGGTCGCCACGGTCGCCGGGGGGCGTGCCGCCGCCGCCCGGCCCGCCGTCGCCGGCCTTTCCGCCGGAGACGTCCACGATCAACTGCCCGGGCAGGCTCCCCGGCACGTGTGTGAAATGCACCGTCAGGGTGCCGCCGCTGCCGCCGTCCGCGCCGTGCCCCCCGTAGCCGCCCCTTTTCGGGCCGCCCGGCCCCCCCTGGCCGCCCGGCCCCCCGTGGCCGCCGCGCGACGACGCCAGCCGCACGCGGCCGTTCATGCCGGTGAGGTCCAGCCCCGGGACCGCCAGGACGATGACGCCGGGGCCGGTGCCCCCCTGGCCCGGCCCCCCGGTCCCGCCCGGCGCGCCGGGCGCCCCGGCGGCACCCGTTTGCCCGGGCAGGCCGTCGCGGCCGTCGGAGATCCACCGCTCGGCGTTCACCGTCATCGACGGGTCCGCCGTGATCGTCTTCTGCTCGGTGACGGGGTTGCCCGCGCCATCCAGGGCCATCAGCGTAAAGACCTGCGTGCCCGCGACCACCACGTAGAGGCTGCCGTTGGGGGCCACGCGGTGGCTGCCCGGCTGGATGATGGCCGACGCGGCGTTGCTCGTGCGCCAGGTCAGCTTCGCCACGCCGTTCACCGGCACCACGGGCGGCAGGATGTCGAACCGGTCGATGGTGAGCGCACGGACGTCGACGGCGAGCTGCCGCTGGGTCACCAGCGGCTGGTCCTGCCCCGGCACCGTCACCGACACGGCCAGCGTAAAGACGACGTTGGGGGTGCGGAACAGCGGCTGGGTGGTGTACGGCCCCGTGTTCCCCACCGGGACGTCCACCCGCGGGCCATTCCCCGGGCTGTACTGCATGCGATACGTCCCCGTCGTGCCCGTCCACAGCAGCGTCGCGGTGCCGCCGGCATCCACCACCAGCGCCCCCGCGGAAAGCTCGCTCACCTGGAACTGCGGCGGGAACTTGTACAGCGCCAGGGTGGCCGTGCGCGGCTGCGGCGCCGGCTGCGCGGGCGACGACGCCGTCTCGGTGATCGCCACCGCCACGGTCCCCGGCTGGTTGTTCAGCCGGATGCGGGCGAAGACGAAGGACAGCCCGCCGCCGGCCACCCGCGCCGCCTCGGGGGTCGCGGGCCGGAGCGTGAGCTCGCCGCCGCTCTGCGAGACGTTCCAGCCGGGAGGAAGCTGCGACTGGATGCCGGAGGCGTCCGCCGTGAGGTCCTTGGCGTTGGTCCCCACCGGCAGCGTCACCGCGATGCTGGCGACGGTGACCACCTGCCGCCCGGAGTTGGAGACGATCAACGTCAGCGTGGCCGTTCCGCCGGCCTGCAGCGGGTCGGGGCTCGGGAGCATCGCGTACGAGAGCAGTGTCATTCCGTCACCTTCACGTAGGTCCGGCGCTCCAGGACGAGCCCGCCGGGAAGGGTGGCGGCGAGGATGAAGACGACGCCCGGCGCGGCATCCAGGCCCTCGACGGTCAACGAGCCGGCGGGGGGGACCGCCTGCCGAACGGGGCCCGCGCCGGCATCCCAGCGCAGCGCGTAGTCCGCCGGCGCGCCGCTCCACATCAGCGTGGCCGCGCCCCCCGCATCCACCCGCGCCGGCTCGGCCACCAAGGTGGAAACCGAGAATCCGGGCGGGAACTTGGCCAGCGGGAGCGCCGCGCCGTCCACGCGGGCCGTGCAGGTGCCGGGAACGTCGTTCACGGCGATCGCGGCGAAGGTGAACGCGAACGGCCCCGTATCCGCCGTATCCGCCGTACTTGCCGTATCCGCAAGCGGCGTGAAGGTAAAGACGCCGCCCTCCGCGCCGACGGTCCACCCCGCCGGCGCCGTGGCGACGATGCCCGCCGGGTCCGTCGTAAGCGCGTCCGCGCCGGCGCCGACCGGCAGTTCCACCACGACCGTCCCCCCGGGCGCGGTGCCCACCAGCGTGAGCGAGGCGGGCGCGCCGGCCTGCAGGGGATCGGGCGCGCTCTGCAGCGCCCAGCCGGCCGCGGGTGCGAGGGGCGCGTCGTCGAGCACCTCCGCGAGCGCGGCCGGCTCGTGGAAGGCGACCGACACCACGCCGTCCCCGCCGGCGGCCCCGTCCGGGGCGCGGTATCCACCCATTCCTTCGCCACCGCCGCCGCCCCCGCCTCCGTGGCCGGCGGTGATCGCCTGCACCAGGTACTGCACGGGCGGGAGCGTCTCGTCGAAGGCGACGTCGACGGTCGCGTTCCCCCCGCGGCCCCCGTTCGCGCCCCGGCCGCCCGGGCCCTGGGCCTCTTCCCCGCCCCCGGCCCGTCCCCCGTTGCCGCCGCGGCCGCCGTCCCCGCCCGTCAGGCGGATGGGGAGCACGCGCGCCGGGCGCGAGCTGGGGTCCAGCGGCGGGATGCGGCCCGTGAGCGACACGTCTCCGCCGTCCCGCCCCGCCGTGCCGTCCTGTCCGTTGGGCCAGCCCTTTGCCCCGTTGGCGCCGTCGTCGCCCTTGCCCCCAACCTGCACGTAGCCCTCGGCCGTGGCGACGATGGCGGGGTCGACGGACACCGTCCGCTGCTGCTGCGCGCTCCACCGGGGCTGGCTGCCACGCGCCGTCAGCGTGAAGGGCCCGGCGCCCGGTGCCACGGTCACGTAGCGCACACCGCTGGCGGGGACGGTCTGGTTTCCCGGGTCCAGCGTGACGGAGGCGGCGTTGCTGGTGCGCCAGCTCAGCCGGGCAAGGCCGTTGGGGCCCACGGTGCTGGGCGACGCCTCGAGGGCGTCGATGGTGACCGCCGCCACGTCCACGTGCACCTGCCGCTGAAGGAGCAGCGGCAGGTCCTGTCCGGGGACGTTCACGGAGACGCGGAGTGTAAAGGTGACGCCGGCCGGGCGCAGCAGGTTCGCCGCCACGTACGGCCCGGCGCTGCCCACGCGCACGTCCACGGGCGCCGAGCCGGGATCGTAGTACAGGGTGTAGTTCGCCGGCGAGCCGCTCCACATCAGCGTGGCCGATCCGCCCGGCTCTACGCGCAGCGGGGTTGCGGTCAGCCCGCCCAGCGAGAACTGCCGCGGGAACTTGTCCAGCGCCAGGACCGCCGTGCTCGGCTGCGGCGCTGGCTGCGCGGGCGACGAGGCCGTTTCGGTGATCGTCACGGCCACCGTCCCCGGCTCCGCGTTCAGCTGGATGCGGGCAAAGACGAACGAAAGCCCGCCGTCCGCCACGCCCGCCGCCTCGGGGGTCGCGGGGCGGAGCGTGAGCTCGCCGCCGCTCTGCGACACGTTCCAGCCCGCGGGGACCTGCGACTGGATGCCGGACGCGTCGGGGGTAAGGGCCTTGGCGTTGGTGCCCACCGGCAGCATCACCGCGATGCTGGCGGCGGTGACCACCTTCCGCCCCGGGTTGGAGACGATCAGGGTGAGCGTGGCCATGCCGCCGGCCTGCAGCGGATCGGGATCGGCGAGAAACGAGTAGGCGAGCAGGGTCATCGTCCAGTCCGTCGAGGGTCGTCGGTCCCCACGCGCGGCCGTCGCGCGTGGGGGAGATCGGAGAAGGCGGGCCTCCGCGCCGGGTCATGGCCGGACACCGGGTGGGGCTGGTCCGCGGCGAAACCAGGGGCTCCCCGCGCCGTCCCGGGAATGTCCGCCGGCGCAAACGCCTGGAACGCGTCCGGCACCTTCCTGACGGAGGAACGGCCGGCGGACGTCGTGGCTACAAGTCCTGGAACGTGACGCTCACGGTGCCCGAGGCACCCGACGGGGCCCGGGAACCGGACCCCATTCCGTACCCCAGCCCCCCCTGGCCGCCCTGACCGGCGACGGCGCTGACCGTGTACTGCGTGGGGGGGCCGTCGGGGTCGAACCGCACGTCGATCACCGCATCGCCGCCGTTGCCGCCCACCCCGCCCGCGGGGATGGGGGTGTTCGGGGGGACCACATAGTTCATGTTCATGCTGTCTCCGCCCACGCCTCCCTGGCCCCCGATCACCACGATCCGGACGACCCGGGTACGGTCGTCGCCCGGGCGCGGCAGGGTACTGGAGAGGATCGCGGGCCCGCCGTTGCCGCCAGGACCGCCGTTGCCGAAAGGGGCGCCGTTCAACAAGAAGGTGCCGTACGGTGCGCCGGGTTGGCCCTCGCCCCCGAACACGCCAATCTGGGGCAGCGTCCAGACGATGGTGGGATCCACGGTCACGGTGCACTGCGCCTCCCGCGTGTTCCCCGCCGCATCCCGCGCCGTAAGGGTAAAGACGCCCGTCTGCGGCAGGACGACGTAGCTCACGCCGCTGGTGGCGACGGGACCGCCGGGATCCAGGGTGCACGACACGGCATTGTTCGCCGTCCACTGCAGGCGCGCCAGCCCGTCCACCCCCACCGTGGGCGGCTGCGCCGTGAACTGGATGGAGAGCGTCTCCATCGAGACGCTGGCCTGCCGCTGCACCACCAGCGGCGTGTCCAGCCCCGGCACCGTCACCTGTACGATCAGCGTGAACGTCACCTGCCCCGCGCGGGTCAGGTCCGGCACCGTGTACGGACCCGTATTGCCCACGGCCACGGACACGGGGTCCCCCTCGTCCGCGGGCTGGTACTGGAGCGTGTACGTGGCCTGCGTGCCCGTCCCCGCCCACATCAGCGTCGTGGAGCCGCCGCTGGCCACGCTCAGCGGGTCCGCCTGCAGGTCGCCCACCTGGAACTGCGCGGGGAACTTGGGGATGGGGAGGGAGGCCGTGCGGCCCTGCGCCGTCCGGCCACCCGACGACGCGGTTTCGAGGATCGTGACCGTGCAGAGGCCGACCTGCGCGTTCACGCCGATGGACGCGAAGACGAAGGTCAGCCCGTGGGCTCCGATCTCCCCCGTCCCTGTGGGCGTCAGCGTGATGGTGCCGGCCGCGTTCACGGCCTCCCACCCGGCCGCCGGCTGCGTCTGCACGCCGGTGGCGTCGGCGGTGAGGTCCTTGGCGTTGGTCCCTACGGGCAGCGTGACGACCAGGCTCGTCGCCGTCACCGTCTGGCCGCCGGGGTTGGACACCACCAGCGTGAGGATCGCGTTCGCCGCCGAGGCCTGCAGCGGGTCGGGGCTGGTGAGCATCACGTACGACAGCAGCGTGGACGGCGCGTCCCCCGCACGGGCCTTGTAGCCGCTCACAGCGTGCCTTTCCGGGAGGGCGCGGGGGGGCAGTCCCGGAAGTGGACCGGACCCACGGTGCCAGGGGTGCCCGGCAGGGCCGTCTCCGATCCCGTGGGGCCAGACCTGCCGCCCATGCCCGCGGCACCGCCGGCCACGGTCACGATGTACTGCGCGGGATCGGCGGCGCCCAGGGAGAAGCACACGTCGATGACGGCATTGCCACCGTTGCCGCCCTGCCCCCCCAGCCCGAATGCCTCGTTCTGGGGGAGCGAGGGGTCGGGCGGCCCGCCGTCTCCCCCCTTGCCCCCGGCGCCTCCCGTCACGGTGATCGGGACGACCCACGTACCACCGGGACCCACGGGAGGGAGGGTGGCGTCGAGCACTCCGTCGCCGCCGCGACCCCCGTGACCGCCGGGACCGCCGACGCCATAGGAGCCATACGGGGGGATGTCCGGGCCGGGGCCGGTCGAGCCGCCCGCCCCCGGCGTGCCCGGCGTTCCCGTGACCACGTGCCCCGCCGTGTTCGCGACGATGGACGGGTCTACGATTACGGTGCGCTGCTCCTCGAGCTCGTTGCCGCTCGCGTCCGTCGCCGTGAGGGTAAAGCTCGTCGTCTGCGCCAGGACGAAGTAGAGCGACCCGCTGAGATCGACCGCCCCACCCGCACCCGCACCGGCAACGGCCGGCGTGACGGAAAGGACGCACGACGCGGCATTGCTCGTCCGCCATCCCAGCCGGGCCAGGCCGTTCATCCCCACGCTGGGCGGCTCCGCCTGCACCGCGAGCGAGAGCGTCGCCACGGCGACGGTGACCTGCCGCTGCACCGTCAGGGGCTGGTCCAGGCCGGGCACCGGCACCTGCACCAGCAGCGTGAACGTCACCTGCCCGGTGCGGGTGAGATTCGATGCCCGGTACGAGCCCGTGCTTCCGACGGCCACGGACACGGGCTGCCCCTCGTCCGCGGGTTGGTACTGGAGCGTGTACGTGGCCTGCGTGCCCGTCCCCGCCCACATCAGCGTCGTGGAGCCGCCGCTGGGCACGTCCAGCGGGTTCGCCTGCAGGTCGCTGACCTGGAACTGAGCGGGGAACTTCGGCAGGCCGATGCTGGCGGTGCGCTCCCCCGCCGATCCCGACGGCGACGACGCGGTCTCGTGGATCGTCACCGTGCACAGGCCCACCTGCGCGTTCACGGCGATCGCGGCGAAAGTAAAGGCCAAGCCCGCGGTGCTCACCTCCCCCGCCGCCCCCGACGGCGTGAGCGTGATGGAGCCGGCCGCGTTGGAGGCCTGCCAGCCGTCGGGCACCCCGATCTGCACGCCCGTGGCATCGGCGGTGAGGTTCTTGGCGTTCGTGCCCACGGGCAGGGTCACCACCAGGCGCGTCACCGTCACCACCTGGGCGCCGGGGTTGGACACCGCCAGGGTGAGGATGGCGTTCTTCACCGACGCCTGCAGCGGATCGGGGCTCGTGTACATCACGTACGACAGCAGCGTATCTGATGAAGCGTTTGCGCGGAGTGCGGACGGCGGCATGAAAAGGCCTTTCGGATCGAAAACGGGGCGGGAGCGGGGCGGCGCCGGAACGTCCCCCGGCGCGCGGCTGTGCGCGCCGGGAACCGTGCCGGTCAGGACTGCGTGCCCGTCAGGACGACGGCTTTCGCGGGGTGAACTTGAGCCAGCCTTCCATCAGGCGCGGCGGCTGGTCCGCCAACCGCGGCTGGGTGTCCGCGGCCAGGATGGGGCTGGTCACCCAATCCGCCGCGCCCGTACCCGTGTGGCGGATCCACGCCCAGTCGCCGTTCTGCTCCGCCGGGAACGGCAGGCGGATGGACGCCGGGTCCGTGAGCACGGGGCCGCTGCGGAAGGTGACGATCATCTGCTCCAGCGCCCGGGTGTAGAACTGCGCGGGCAGCTGCAGCCGCGCCGTGGGCAGGATGCCCGTGGTCGCGTGCACCGTGCCCCGCGGGTCCAGCAGCAGCGTGAGGTCCTGCGTGGCGTAGTCCGGGTAGTTGAAGGGCAGCGACAGGTAGTTGCCCGGCGCCACCGGCGCCACGTACGGCGACGTCGCCGCGGACGACGGGTGCACGGCGTTGAACGTGGTGTAGCTGCTCCCCGTGAAGTAGCCGATCAGCCCGTCGTCCAGGAGTTCCGTGCTCCCCAGGCGGATGGGGAACGGCACGTCCCCCAGCCCCGCGCGCTGGTCCTGCAGGGTGTCGCGCCAGCTCTGGTTGGCGGCGGGGCGCCCCAGCAGCTCGTACTGCACCTGCGCCCGCACCAGCGCCAGCGGCCGCCCGATGAGCACCGCCAGGTCCGCGTCGCTCTGCCCGCCGGGGGGATCCACCATCCACAGCGTCTCGTCGATGGACTGGTAGAACGCGCGAAAGGCGGCCACGCGCCCCGCCGCGGGAATGCCCCCCGCCGCCGCCGTGAACGCCCCGAACAGGGCCGCCATGTGCGGGTTCGCGATCCCCGCCGGGTCGGTGACGGGGTTCGCCACGTCCGGGGCGGCCAGCCAGCGCACCGTGGGTGTGCCCGTGACGTCCGCCAGCACCAGCAGCTCCCCCAGCGGGTTGCCCGCCGCGTCGTACGCCGCGACCGAGCGGTCCAGGTGGTTGGGGAGCAGCCACCCGCACACGGGGTTGGCCCCCGGCGCGTAGTACACCTCCTTCGTATCGTCCGCCGCATCCAGCATCCGCAGGTCCAGGCGGTTGGGCTGCACCACGCGCGGCACCTGCCGCACCCGCCGCATGGGCGTGGCGGGGGGGTTGGCCGCGTCCGGCACCAGCCCCGCGCCGCGGATGGGAAAGAAGCTCGCCGCCCCGCCCGTGGTGTTGCCGTTGGACTGCAGCAGGTCCAGCACCTGCCCGAACGCGTCCACGATGATCAACCGCTCGAACTGGAAGAAGCCGCCCCGCACGGGGTAGAAGAACGACGTGCCGCTGCCGAAGTCCAGGTCCTGGTCGCCCAGCTCCACCATGGGCACCCCGCGGTTCTCCCCGCCGATGGCGGCGGCCACCGGCGAGCCCGCCGGCGGCGGCGACGACTGCGACAGCCCCTTCATCAGGAACGACGCGTTGAACCCGCTGAGCGACTGCGACAGGAAGCGCGACTCCCCGATGGCCTGGATGAGGGTCTCGATCTGCCCCATGTCCGCGTCGTCGGGGTGCAGCTTTACGTAGTCCGCCAGCCGGCGGATGAGCAGAAAGGTGGCCTGCGGCGTGAGAAAGGTGCGGCCGGTGTACTTCCGCGTGGGGATGGCGCCCGGCCCGCTCCACGCCTCGCCGCCCGTCCACGCGTAGTACTCGCTGCCGCGCAGCGTCACGTCGTCGCTCCCGTCGAACGCCCAGTGCGCGGGATCGAAGGGCCAGTTGTCCTGCTGCCCGTCCGGGTCCGACGGCGGCATGGGAGGGCCGGCCGGCTCCGTGGCCACCGTGGGGAACCAGGTGATGTTCCACTGCAGGTACAGCGGCGCCCACGCCTGCTGCCACGGCGCGTACGCGAACCCCGCCTGCAGCGGGTTGGGGATGGTGGCAACCTGCGCCGTCCGCGCCGTCATGGCCGCCCGGAGCGCGCTCACCGTGGCCGGATCCGACGAGCCCAGCCCGTTCTGCACGATGGAGGCGGCGTCGTTCCCATCCACGAAGAACGACTCCACGGCCAGCGCCGTGATGGCCGCGCCCACCGCCGCCGGCAGTTTGGCCGTGGCCGGGACCTGGATGATGCCGGTCAGCGAGCCCGTGCCGCGGCTGACCGTCGTGCCCCCCACCTTCACCCCCGTGACCGCCGCGTCCAGCGTGCGGCAGGGGAGCACCGCGGCCGGGTCCACTTCGTTGGTGGGCGGCGTGATCCCCGCCACCAGGACCACCGGGTCCGTGGGATGAAAGAACGACGGCAGCGCGTTGGGCTTGAGCGCCACCGGCACCGTGCCGGCCGGGATCTTCGCCGACCACTGCGCGATGCTGTCCGCGGAAGTGGGGTCCGGCACCCGGGCCCCCAGCGCCGTCACCTGCGCCTGCTGCGCCGCCACCCGGCCGATCAGGCCACCGGCGGTCGCGGGGTCCAGGTTCTTGCGGATCGACGCCAGGATCGCGGAAAAGGATGCGGCGGACAGGTACTGCGCCGGCGGCGGCTGCAACGGTCCCCGCTGCGACTTCCACCACAGCGCGAACAGCTCGTACTGCAGCGTCACCAGTTCCCGCGAGGCCGTGTCGAACGCGCGCTGGTTCCCGTTCAGCGCGGCCAGCCACTGCGCCTGCGCGTCCGTCAGGGGCGGCGCGGGGGGGGTGGCGCCGCGGTCCAGGGGCGCGGCGTCCTGCCCCTGCGACACGGGCACCACGTCCCAGCGCGTGCCCCCCGGCGTCTTGCCGAACCAGGCGTCGCGGATCTTCACCTCCAGCTGCGCGTGGCCGTCCGGAAGGTCCAGCTGCTGCAGCATCTCGTACTGCAGCGCCTCCAGCTTCATCTCCAGCTCGCTGCCGCTGGCCTCTCCCGCCCGCGCCGCGATGATGGCCGCCAGCGCATCCACCGCCGTGTATCCCACCGCCACCTGCATGCTCGTGGCGTCGGCGTCCGTCCGCGCCGGTGCGCTCGTCGTCTGCCACACCACGTCGTAGACCAGCCCGTGGAACACGGAGACGGTGGGCGCCGGCGCGGGCGTGCCCAGCACCTGCCAGTTGAGCGCCTCGGGGGTAGACGTGGCCAGGGGGTCGGCCAGCGGATCGGAGAACCACCCGGCCACCAGGTAGGTGAGCAGCGTGTTCTCGGGGAGCTTGCTGGTGTCGTCCGAGAACGCGTAGACGTTGTTGAGCCCGGGCTGGTACGCCGTAAAGGTCACGTCCGCCAGGCCGGTGGCGCGCAGGAACAGCGTGCCCCCCGGGTCCCCCTGCCACTCCTCGATGGGCACCTGCCGCCCCAGCATGGTCTTTTTGACGGCGCCGGTGGTGGAGGTGAAGGGGTTGGCGAACACGCTG
>DASQZE010000222.1:0-5629 GCA_035638875.1 Longimicrobium sp. | reverse complement strand
TCATCCGCCACCCGCCGATCTGCCATCCACCCAGCCGCTATCCGCCGATTCGCCATCCGCCGATCCGCCCGTCCGCCTGCCATCCGCCGATCTGCCATCCGCCGATCTGCCATCCGCCCATCTGCCATCTGCTCATCCGCCGATCTCCATCTCCCCATCCGCTACCCGATCCCGTCGAAGAGGCCGCCGACGATCTCCAGGATCACCCCGAACACGGAGCCGGCCACGTCACCGGCCACCTCCAGCGCGGGCGCGATCATCTCCGGCAGCGACGACAGCAGGGCGGGCGCGTGCGATGCCGCTTGACCGGCCAGCTCGATCCCGGATCCCGCCAGGTGCACCACACCGCGTGCCGCGGCGAACGCCAGGTCCGGCGCATGGACGAGGACCTCCAGCAGGTCGCCGGCGCCCGTCGCGACGTCCAGGCCCGTTCCGCCACGCGCCTTTACCACCGCGCCCGCCGCGGCCGTCCAGAGCAGCGACAGCTCGTGATGGTCCAGCCACAGGGCCTCGCACCCGCGGCAGACATCCACCATGACGCCCTTCTCCGACCGCCGGCGCAGCCGCTTTCCGCAGGAAGGGCACTCGAGCGCGTTCTTCCACCTGCACGCCGGGCACGCGGCCGCGTTGCGGTCCATGGGCGCATGGCAGCTGTTGCACAGGAACCCCGCGTCGTTCGCGCGGCGGGTCATCGCGCGCACGGCGGAGGCGGGGACCGCGCGCAGCAGCGCCATCTGCGCGCGAAAGAGCCAGGTGCCCCCGCACCGCCCGCAGTGGTGCACCCGCACCCCGTTCGCCACGGGCGCGCTCTCCAGCGCCACGCCCAGGCAGGCGGGGCACGCCAGCCGCATCGGCGCGACCGCCATCGCGTCAGGCATCGAAAATCCCTCTCGCCGTGGGTTTGTCCGCGAGTTGGGTGAGGGTGGGGAAGCTGTAGACCAGGTTTCCGCCGTCCGTCACCTCCAGCTCCGCACGTCCCTCCGCGACCATGGCGTCCAGCGTTTCGCGGGCCGTGTCTTCGGCCAGGTGCATGGCCATGGCCGCCTCCACCGCCATCAGCTTGCCGCCGCGCGCCCCCGCCAGGCGCAGGATCTCCGATTCCGTCGCGTGCCGCGCCAGGGTCGCCCGGCGCCCCGAGAGCCGGCTCTTTTCCGTGAAGTGGCTGCGCGCCAGCAGCACGGCGCCCGCCGCGGGAAGCACCACGGTGATGCCCAGCGCCGCCAGCATGGCCCCCGCCGACGCCGCGCTGTCGGTGTTCAGGTACCCCGCGAGCATGAACGCGGAGAGGATGGCGAGGGCGATGGCTCCGGAGATCTTCATCACGCGTGCGTTTGCTGAAGGGTTCGATGCCGCCCGGCAGGCACTACGGCCGCGCGCCGCCGCGGGTTCCAGGTGTTTCGGGAGATGACGACGGCGGGGTGTTTCGGGTGATGACGACGGCGGGGCGTGCGGCAGCCTTCCGCGGTGGGGCGGGGCACGTGCGGCGGGCGGAGCAGATTCCTCGGTCGCGCGCGGGGGATGTGCACGGCTGGGTGCCGGCGCGCGCTCTCTCGGACATCGCGGCGGATGCGCGTGGTCGGCGAGGGACGGATGCGCGGGCGGGGGAGAAGCTTCGCGAGGCGGCGCTGTTGCCCTTTACGCCGTTGAAGCCCTGTTCGCGTCGCCCCTCGGCGCAAGACAGGGCTTGCCGCTTTCCCAGCGGCGGGTTTACCCGCCCAAGACGGATCCGCGCATGTCGGTGGGAACCCGCGCCCCTCACGCCAGGAACCCTCCCCGCTGAAGGTTCGGGGTTCCCGCAGTTGAAGCCTCACGCTGTTTGTGAGGCTTTCCGCAGTCGTTGCGGCGGCTTCAGCCGCTCAGTACCGAGGGTGGCCGAGCGACGGATCTCGCCCTGCGCGTCCCGATCCGCCCCACACGACGAAGCCGGCCCGGGCACCCATCGCCCCGGCCGGCCTCCATCCGCCTCTGCGTCGTGCAATCGAGACCCGCCGTCCCGATCCGCGATCCTGATCCGCCGATGGATCAGCTCTCCGCCGGAACCGCCGCGAGCACGATCTGGCGGCCTTCCAGCACGGGGAGCACGTCGCGCAGGTCCGTCTGCGCGCAGTACGACAGGTCCTCGCCCAGCCCCGCGTCCACGATGGCGCGCCCCGCCGCCGTGTGGGGAAACAGCTTCGCGGGGTCCGCGAACTCCTCCGCCAGCGCCAGCGCGGCCACGGCCCCGTCGTTCGTGTCCCACTCCACGTCCGGCAGCGCCTTCATCACCGCCGCGGCCATCTGCCCCGCGCACACCGCGTCTTCCAGGCCGAACACCCGGTCGCGCCCCGCGCACAGGAACACCGGCTCCGCGCGCGTGCGCACCAGGTCGTCCACCACGGCCTGGAAGTTGGTCCACGCGCCCACGATCACCCGCTCCCCGGCGGCCGCGGCCATGAGCGCCAGGGTGCCGTTGGTGGTGGACATCACCACGTACTTGCCCCCCACGCGCTCCGCCGTGAACTCGCCCGGCGAGTTGCCCAGGTCGAATCCCTCGATGGGGAGCGCCTTGCGCTCGCCCGCCAGCAGCACCTCCTCGCGCCCCAGCGTCTTGGCCAGCCCGATGGCCTCCTCGATGGTGGCCACGGGGAACAGGGTGCGCGCGCCGGACGCCATGGCCTCCACGATGGAGGTCGTGGCGCGCAGCACGTCCAGCACCACCACGGTGCGGTTCGCGACCTCGCCCGGCACCAGCTCGCCGGGGGTGAGCAGCACGTCCAGCTTCATGTCAGGCACCCGCCCGCTCCTTCATCCACCGCTCCAGGAACTTCGTGTCGATCTCGCCCGCCACGAAGTCGGGGTTGTCCATCACCTCCATCAGGAACGGGATGGTGGTGTGCACGCCTTCGATCACCGTCTCGGCCAGGGCGCGCTTCATCCGCGCGATGGCCTCCTCGCGCGTGGCCCCGTGCACGATCAGCTTGCCGATGAGCGAATCGTAGAACGGGGGCACCTTGTAGCCGGCGTACGCGTGCGTATCCACCCGCACCCCCGGCCCGCCCGCCAGGTGAAAGGTGCTGATGGTGCCCGGGGACGGCGCGAAGTTGCGCGCCGGGTCCTCGGCGTTGATGCGGCACTCGATGGCGTGCCCCCGCAGCCGGATCTCCCTCTCGGGAATCGACAGGGGAAGGCCGGCGGCGGCGCGGATCTGCTCCTTGACCAGGTCGAAGCCCGTGCACATCTCCGTCACGGGGTGCTCCACCTGGATGCGCGTGTTCATCTCCATGAAGTAGAACGAGTTGTCCTCGTTCAGCAGCATCTCGATGGTCCCCGCGCCCACGTAGTCGATGGCCTTGGCGCCGCGCACCGCCGCGTCGCCCATGGCCTTGCGCAGCTCCGGCGTCAGGGCGGGGGAGGGCGCCTCTTCCAGCAGCTTCTGGTGCCGCCGCTGGATGCTGCAGTCGCGCTCGCCCAGGTGGATGACGCGGCCGTGGCTGTCGCCCAGGATCTGGAACTCGATGTGGCGCGGCCGGGCCAGGTACTTCTCGATGTACACGGTGTCGTCGCCGAACGCCGCGCCCGCCTCCGTGCGCGCCATCCCGAACTGGGTGACGAACTCGTCCTCGTCCAGGGCCACGCGCATCCCCTTGCCGCCGCCGCCCGCCGACGCCTTGATGAGCACGGGAAAGCCGATCTCGCGCGCGGCGATCAGGGCTTCCTCGGGGTCGGCGATGGCGTCCGTGCCGGGGACGATGGGCACGCCCACGTCGCGCATGGTGCTGCGCGCGGTGGCCTTGTCGCCCATCATCCGGATCTGGTGCGGCGTGGGGCCGATGAAGGTGATCTCGCTGGCCTCGCAGATCTCCGAGAACTCCGCGTTCTCCGCCAGGAACCCGTAGCCGGGGTGGATGGCGTCCGCCCCGGAGATCTCCGCCGCGGCGATGATGCGGGGGATGTTGAGGTAGCTTTCGCGCGCGTTGGGCGGGCCGATGCACACGTCCTCGTCGGCGAAGCGCACGTGAAGGCTCTCACGGTCGGCTTCGCTGTAGACGGCGACGGTGCGCAGCCCCAGCTCGCGGCACGCCCGGATCACCCGCAGGGCGATCTCGCCCCGGTTCGCGATCAATACTTTGCGGAACACGTCTAAAGTCGGTTCAGGCGGCGCCGCGGGCCCCGGTCCAGTCCATTTCCTGCTCGCCCGGCTGCACGCCGGAGACGCGCAGGGCGAACTCGGAGGGGTTGCTGGCGTAGTGCATGGCCCACTCGAAGCTGATCCACCCCCGCGAATAGAGGTCCAGCAGCGACTGGTCGAAGGTCTGCATCCCGTACTGCACCTGGCCGTCGGCAATCAGGTCGGGAATGGACTGCGACTCGTCGCCCGTGCGGATGAGCTGGGCGATGGCGGCGGTGTTCACCAGCACCTCGGCCGCGGGCACGCGCCCCGGCCGGTCGGCGCGGGGAATCAGGCGCAGGCTGACCACGGCGCGAAGCGCGTTGGCCAGCATGCCCCGGATCTCCTGGTGCTGGTGCGGCGGAAAGAAGCTGATGATGCGCCCGATGGTCTGGGCGGCGTCGGTCGTGTGCAGCGTGCTGAGCACCAGGTGGCCCGTGTCCGCGGCCTTGAGCACCGTTTCCATGGACGGCCGGTCGCGGATCTCGCCCAGCAGGATGACGTCCGGGTCCTGCCGCAGCACGTGGCGCAGCGCGTCGTGAAAGGAGTGCGTGTCGCTCCCCACCTCGCGCTGGCTGATGATGGCCTTCGAATCCCGGTGCAGGAACTCGATGGGGTCCTCCACCGTGACGATGTTCACGGCGCGCCGGTCGTTCAGGTGGCGCACCATGGCCGCCAGCGTGGTGGACTTTCCCGATCCCGTGACCCCCGTCACCAGCACGAGCCCGCGGGGGGCGACGGCGATCTGCTCCATCACGGGGGGCAGGTCCAGCGTCTCCAGGCTGGGCACCTCGAAGGGGATGGAGCGGAACGCCATCCCGAAGGTGCCGCGCTGCTGAAAGATGTTGGCCCGGAACCGTCCCAGCCCCTGCACGCCGATGGCAAAGTCGATCTCCTTGCGCTCGGCGAACTCCTCGCGCTGGCGCGGGCTGAGCGTCTGCTCGGCGCAGCGCTTGAGGTCCTCCGGCCGCAGCACGGCCAGGCGGGTGTCCTCCAGCTCGCCGTTCACGCGCAGCACGGGCGGGCGGCCCACCTTGAGGTGCAGGTCGCTGCCGCCCCGCCGCACCAGCTCCTGCAGGGCCTCGCGCAGGTTGAACTCGGGGCGTGCCGAGCCTTCCGGTGCCCCCCCCTCCACGACGCTCACGCCGGCTCGACGCGGAAGAGCACCTGTCCGTACTCCACGGGCTCGCCGCTCTCCACGCAGATCTCGCGGATGGTGCCGTTGACGTCCGCGGGAAGCTCGTTCATGAGCTTCATCGCCTCCAGGATGCAGAGCGTCTGCCCCTTGGCGACGCGGCTGCCGGGCTCCACGTACGAGGGCGCCTCGGGGGCCGGCGAGCGGTAGAAGGTGCCCACCATGGGCGACTTGATCTCCACCAGGCTCGACTTCGGCGGCGCGGCCGGGGCGGCGTCGGCCGCGGGGGCGGACGGCGCGGCGGCCAGGGCCGGCGCGGGCTGGGCCGGGAGGTGCATCGCCGGGGC
>DASQZE010000221.1:0-9938 GCA_035638875.1 Longimicrobium sp. | reverse complement strand
GCGGTGTGCCACCAGCCGTACTCGTGGGAGCTGCACCGCGGGGCCCCGCTGGCCTTTCTGGCGCGCAACGCGTACGACGTCGTGGTATCCGCGTACGTCTACTATACGCAGGAAAAGCCGGAGTACGAGGGCTCCATGCGCGACTTCATCCGGCATCCCCGGCTGGGCCTGGCCACGTGGATCGAGTACATGAACAGCTGGGCGCCCACGCTGCTCACGCACCGCGATTCCATGCTGCTCTCGTACGGCGAGCTGGATGCCGACCCCGCGGCGGCGCTGCGGCGCGTGCTGGAGTTTCTGGACCACACGGCCGATCCCGCGCTGGTGCAGGCCGCGGTGCACAGCGCCGGCGCAATGCGCGGCGCGCGCGGCATCCGCACGGGCCAGGAGGGCAACTTCTGGGACCACCTGCAGCCGGACGAGATCTTCGACATCCAGGAGCAGGTGGACCGTGCCCTGTCGAAGCATTCCGTCCACGTGCTGCAGTCCATGGGGGTGGAGGTGGATCCGTTTCCCCGCGAGAGCTGACGCGCGGGCGCTGGCCCGGGACAACCTCACGGCGGGCGGAAGAAACCTTCAGACGCACACGGAACCGGGACCCCAGCTCGCATGCGCAGCCACACGATTCTGCTGATCCTGATCCTCTGCATGCTGGCGGTGGGGCGGGAATGGGGCATCTCCAAGCGGACGGCGGTGCTCGCCGCGGTCACCGTGATGCTGGCGGGGCTCGGCGTCGTGTGGGCGCTCCGGCTGCGGCGGCGCCGGCCGGCGGACGGCGGGTTCCGCTACGTGTACGTGGAGGCCAACGGCGCCGCACGCGAACTGTCCGCGGACGAGCAGGCGTACCTGCAGACGGAGTTCCCCCCGACGGACGGCGGCCGGCCCTACATCAAGACCTGGTACGGGTCGCGAACGCCGGGCCAGGGCATCGCGGGCTACCTGCGCCGCGACCGCCTGCCGCCGGACATCCGCATCCGCCCCGCGCCGCCGGAGCCCGTGCACCCCGGCGCCTCTATCCGCTGAGACAGTACCGGAATCCCGCAGTGCCTTGTGAGCCGGCGTTCTACTGCAGTCGCACACGGAGGCCACAGGGGTCACGGGGAACTCATCTCTTCTCGTCTTTTCTCCGCGTAAGGCCATCGGTGATACCCGGTTCCCGATGTGTCGTGCACTCTTGCCGCAACGATGGCCTCACACGAATGAGAGGACCGGTTCGTTCTCCGTGACCCCTGTGACCTCCGTGTGAGACGCAGTTGAAATCCAGGTGCACCATCAGCTGCGAGCCCCGGTATGAACGGAACGCATCTCCCATCCGTGAACCCGGGACGAGATGCGGACGCGAAAAGGGCGGGACCCCGTCGAGGTCCCGCCCTTTCGCGTGCTCCATCCACCGTGGCAGATCAGTTCGCGGCGACGTCCCCGCGGCGCTCCAAGCCCGTGAAGGCGTCCGCCACCCGGACCGTGAACGTGCCCTCCGCCTGCTCCGCGCGGCGCAGCACGGCGCGGATCTGCTGGCGGTCGATGCTGCCGGCGTCGTAGCCCGCGGCCAGCAGCGCCTGGATCACGCCCTCCGTGTGGATGCGGCGGCGGTCGTACACGTCCGGATACACCGTGAGCGTGTCGTTCTCGATCACCACCGGGTCGTAGCGGATGACGAGCGGCACGGGCGCGCGAAAGGTGCTCCACCGCGTGGTGCCCGAGCGGCGCAGCACGGCGTCGATCTCGGCGGGCGCCACCGTGGGCTCCGCGTGCTGGTGCAGCAGGCGCGCCAGGGCGATCACGTCGCGGTTGCGCATGCGGATGCACCCGTGCGACGCCGCCTGCCCGATGCTGGCGGAGTCCGGCGTGCCGTGGATGTAGTACAGCGGCGCGAAGAACAGCTTTACACGCCCCATGGGGTTGTTGGGCCCCGGCGGCGTAAAGCGGGCGTCCCGCGCCCACTCCCGCCCCTCCGGCGGCCGCCACGACGGGTTCCACTCCGCCCGGCCGATGGTGAACTCGCCGTCCGGCGTGTCGTGCCCCGGCAGCCCCACGCTCACGCGGTAGGTGCGGAGGACGCTGTCGCCGTCCATCACCTGCAGGCGGTTGGCGGGGATGTTGATGTCGATCCGCAGCTGCGCCGCCGCGGTGGACGCCGACGCCAGCGTCAGCGCCAGGGCAGCGATGAGGGACTTCAGCTTCACTCGGTCTCGTTTTCGGGGAAGAGATCGCGACGGGCCGACGGAAAGATACCCGCAGCCGGGGCGAACGTTTCGCGTCCACCTCGCGGCCCCGGCGAAAGACAGGCCCGGTCCGCACCTCCGCCAAGCGCCGGATCGCGGCCTTCTGCCCCGCTCGCCGGGCGGTGGGGGCGAATGCGTTTCCGTCGATGCGACGGTCCCCACGAGGCAGGATGCGTTGTCCGCGGACGAGGCGCGCGCTAGCTTTGCTCGCCCTGTCCGTTGCATCCGGCACCCCGCCGCAGCCATCCGGTTCCCAACGACGCCGTGAGCCGCCGTCCCCGCACGCAGTCCCGCACCGCGCGCCCGTCCAGTCCGCCACTCCCGCGCCCCGACCGCACCGGCCGCGTGCGGTGGACGGCGCACGTCCGGCCCTGGCACGTCGCGCTGGCGCTCGGGCTCGTCCACCTGGCGCTCGTGCTCCTTTCCATCCTCCAGCAGCCGCACGACGGCGGCGACAACGCATCGTACCTGGCCCTGGCGCGGTCGCTGGCCGGGGACGGCACGTACCGGGAGCTGTGGGATCCGGCCGCGCGTCCGCACACCCAGTATCCGCCGGGCTGGCCGCTGATGCTGGCGGCCGCGCTCCGCATGGGGATCGGCCCGTGGGTGGGCTTCAAGGTGATGGCGGCGCTGTTCTCCGCCGCGGCCGTTGCGCTGTCGTACCTGTGGGCGCGCCGCGTTTCCACGCCGGGGACGGCGCTGGGCGTGGGCGTGGTGCTGGCCGTGGGCACGGGCGTGGTAGATGCGGGGCGGTGGGAGCTCTCCGACCCGCCGTTCTGGGCCTTTACCATGCTGGGCCTCCTGGCCTTTGCGCGGATGCGGACGGACGTGCCGGTGGACGGCGCGGGACTCCCGTCCGCAACGGCGGACCGCCCGCGGTGGAAGACGCTCCTGGGCCCGCTCGCGGTCGCATCCCTCGCCACGCTTTTGGCCTACGCCACGCGCTCCGCCGGCCTTCCGCTGCTGGTCGCGGCGGGCGCATGGCTCGCGTGGCGGCGGAGATGGCGGGCCCTCGCGGTCTTCGTGGTGACGGTGGGGGCGTTCGCCGTGCCCTGGTGGGTCCGGAGCCAGGCGGCGGGCGGCGTGAGCTACACCGCCTACCTGTGGTACAAGAACCCGTACCACCCTGCCTCGGGAACGGTCGGCCCCGGCGGAATTCTGACCCGCATCGTGGCCAACACGGTGGAGTACACGACCGAGCAGCTGCCCTACCTGCTGACGGGCGTGCGCCTGGGCTTTCCCGCCGCGGCGCTGGGCATGGGGGTGGTGGGGCTGGCGCTGGCCGGATGGGGGATGCGGATGCGGCGCCCCGGCGTGCCGGAGCTGTGGCTGCCGCTGTACGTGGGGCTGGTGCTCGTGTGGCCGGCGGCGTGGGCCACCGAGCGCTTTCTACTCCCCGCCTTGCCGATGCTGCTGCTCTGCGCCGCGGAGCCCGTGCGCCTGCTGGCGGCGCGTTCGGGACGCGCGGTGTGGGTGGGCGCCGCCGCCGCCGGGGTCATCGCCCTCTCCGCCATGCCGCGGCTGGCCCGGCAGGTAGACCGTGCGGCCGAGTGCCGCGCCGCGTACGCCCCGGACGACCAGTTCCGCTGCATGAAAGAGGAGTGGGCGGACTTCATGGAGCTGTCTCGCAGCCTGAACGGTACCCTGCCGGCGGATGCCGCCGTGCTGTCGCGCAAGCCCACCCTGTTCTGGGCCTACTCCGGCTACCCGTCGCGCACCTACCCCTTCAAGGCGGATCCCGACACCCTGCTGGCCGCCGCCCGCGAGGCCGGCGCGCGCTACGTCCTGCTGGACTACATGGACCAGGTGTCGCTGATGTACCTGGCCCCCGTGATCATGCAGCGCCCGCAGGCATTCTGCGTGATGACGGGCGTGGGCCCCGGCCGCGCGACGCTCATGGGTATTCAGCCCGGCGCGGAGCGGATGCCCAACGTGCGCGACCGCCCCGGGAACGTGGCCGCCACGCTGCCCTTTCCCGGCTGCCGGCCGGAGTTCTGGGCACCCGTCCGGTAGCCCACCGGCGCCCCGTCCCGCGGAAAAGGCGGACACGAAAAAGCCTCGCCGTGAGAGTGCGGCGAGGCAGGCATGAAGAGGGAAAAGTGGTCGCTATAGGATTTGAACCTATGACCTCTCGCGTGTGAAGCGAGCGCTCTGGACCAGCTGAGCTAAGCGACCGTATCGCGGGCCGGGGGTTACCCGCGCCCGCGCCGGAGAGTGGGCTGCTTCCTGCGGGGACCTGACCCTTTGCCCTCCAGATACTTTCAAAAAATACCCCGTACGGGAATCGAACCCGTGTTTTAGCCTTGAGAGGGCTATGTCCTAGGCCACTAGACGAACGGGGCGTGGCAAACCGAGCCGCAAAAAGTACCGCTTGAAAGGCGTTCCGTCAACCCCTGGGGGCACGGAAACCGCCGGGCGTACCCTTCCAGAGGCGCCGCCCGGATTCGAACCGGGGGTCGAGGATTTGCAGTCCTCTGCCTTACCACTTGGCCACGGCGCCGTCACGCTGCGTGGCCCCAACCGGCCCGCAAACGCCCCGCGAATGTATCGGCGGAGCCCTGCCCCGTCAACCCCCGCAAGGCATCCGTTTCCCCCGCTCCGCGTTTGACAGCGCCTCGTGCGCGCGCTAGCGTCAGCCGCCGTACGAGCGGCATTCCATGCACTGCGTCCACTCTCCTCGAAACCTCGGCGGATGAAGCTGTCGTCCCGGGCCGCCCGTGCCCTGCTGGTTCTCGCCGCAACGGCCGCCCCCGCGCGCGCCCTGGCCCAGGAGGCCGAAGCGTGGGTGCTGCCGCGCGGCCTGCTGGAGCTGAGCGGCGGCGGCGTTTTCTCCAACTACGACTCGCGCCTGGGCTTTGGCGACCCGCCGCTGGGCGTGGAGTTCACCCGCCTGCTGCAGTCCGCCACGGAGCGCGTCACCGGCCCCGCAGAGGCAGCCGCCCGCGCGCGGGTGACGGACCTGTTCGCCGGCACCACCGACCCCGACCCGGCGTCCAGCCCCCTCCCCGCGTCGCTCGCGGTGGGCACCGTGGCCCTGCGCGTTACGGGCGACGAGCGGACCGTGCCCTTTACCCTGCGCTACGGCCTTTCCGACCGGCTGACGGTTTCGCTGCTGATCCCCATCGAGCGGCGCGGCACCTCCGTCTCCGGGCCGTACCTCACGGGGGGCACGCTGGGCCTCAACCCCAACCGCGCCGCGAACGCGGCGGTCCTGGGCGATATCGGCTACGGCGACCTGGGCGGCGGACTGCTGCTGCCGGTCGCGGGCACGCCGGCTGCGGTCGAGCTGCAGGCGCGGCTGCGCGCCATCAACCCCGCGGATACGCTGGCGCTGCCGGGGAACCCCGTCACCGTGGCCGAGCTGCTGGAGAACGAGGCCACCAGCGCCCTGCTGACGGCGCCGGAGGCGAGGGGATTCGGCCTCGCCTCCGCACGCCGCCCGTACCACCTGGGCGACCTGCAGCTGGGCGCGCGTTTTCTGCTGCGGCGCGGGCCGGCGGGATGGCCGTTTCCCGACAGCGTGAACGGGCGGTCGCTGCGCACGAGCGTCGGCGCGCGCGTGCGCCTGCCCACGGGGCGCAGCGGCACGCGGTTCTTCAGCGAGATCCCGCCGCGCGGCGGGCACTTTGGCGCGGGCGTGGACGTGCTGAACGACGTGTTCATCTCCAGCCGCTGGTACGTGAACGCCTCCGCCAGCCTGGACGTGCTGTTCCCTGCGGACGTGCCGCGCCTGGCGTTTTCCGCGGAGGATCCGTTCCCCGCCGACAGCGCCCAGCGCATCGTGCGCAGCGCGCCGGGGCCGCGGCTTGCGGCCTCCATCACTCCCCGCTGGCGGCTGACGGACGAGATCTCGTTCTCCGGCGAATACGCGCTGCTGGCGCAGCGGCGCACGGAGTATTCGGGGGGCCCGGACGGGCTGGGATACTCGCCGGTGGAGTGGCGCACGGGCGGGTCCATGCACGCGCTGGGCGTGGGAGCGCACTACTCGTCGCTGCAGGCGTTCGCCCGCGGGCGCGCCCGGGTGCCGTTCGAAATCTCCCTCTCCGTCTCGCGCGCCGTCGTGGGCGGGGGCGCGGCGCCCCAGGCGGCGACGGTGCGGGTCGCGGGGCGCGTGTTCATGGACCCGCGCGTCTTCGCCCGCTTTCTCCCCGGCGATCCGCCCCCCGCCGACACGACCGCACCGCTCGCCGTTCCCTCCGCCGGCCCGACGGATACCCTGCCGTCACAGGTGCGCCCGGAGGTGCCGGTCGGCCCGCGCATCGTCGTTCCCCCGCAGCCCGACACCACGGCCGGCGACTCCACGCCGCCACGAGTCCTGCCGCCCGCGCCGTCCCAGGCCTCCGCCGTCGTGCATGAGCCCACCGCGCCTCGCCACGCGCTCGCGTACCCGCGGCGGAGCTCCATCGCACCCGCGCGGCGCTGGGCCGCCGCCGCGCCCTGACGCATCGCCATCCCAACCAGAGCCCCTCCTCCGACGCGCGGAAGAGGGGACTTTTTGTTCGGAGTGTAAATAGTCCAACAGCTGTTGGACTATTTACACCCTGGACAACAGGGACGTATTTCGCGAGTCGCACCAAATCCGCTCCACGCTGGGGGAACTCCCAGTGTCCCGGCGCCGAGGAAACCGGCTCGATACGCGTAAATCATTGCCCTGCATCCTGTTGGATGACGATGAGCCCGCCCGCTCATCCGCCCTGCACGTTGATTCATCGACGGTGGCGGGGGCTGCTCATCTCTCCGCTGATGGCCTCCAGACGGCGCGATTTGTCCAGAGCGTCAATAGTCCAACAGCTGTTGGACTATTGACGCTCTGGACAAAATACCCTCACGATCAAGCGGCTGGAAGGACATCTTCTGAAGCCGAATCGCCATTTTCCGGAGCAGCCAGCTCGCTTTCCAGCTGCTCCGTGGACGGCAGGTCCGCACGCAGCTGGGCCGGCAGGTCGTCCGTGAGGCGATACTCCGCGACCCCGATGGGGTTGCTGATCCCTCGCAGCGCGTACTCGGCGACCACGCGGTTGCGCTCCTTGCAGAGCACGAGTCCGATGCTGGGCTCCTGGGTACCCTTGCGCAGCTGCTCGTCCAGCGCGGACAGGTAGAAGTTCATCTTGCCCGCGTACTCCGGTTTGAACGCGCCCACCTTCAGGTCCACGGCCACGTAGCGCTGGAGCTTGATGTGGTAGAAGAGCAGGTCCAGGTAGTAGTCCTGCCCGCCGACCTCCAGCCGGTACTGGCTCCCCACCAGCGCGAACCCCACGCCGAGCTCCAGCAGAAAGCTGCGGACGTGCGCGAGCAGGGCCCGCTCCAGCTCCCGCTCTTCCATGGCCGATGCGCCCGGCAGGAATGAGAAGTGGTACGGGTCCTTCAACAGCTCGACGGCCAGGTCGGACTGGGAGGCCGGCAGCGTGCGGCCAAAGTTCGTCACCGCCTGCCCGCTCCGCTCGTACAGCCCGCTCTCCACCTGGTGGATGAGAACGTTGCGGCTCCAGCCGTGCTCGACCACCTGCCGCACGTACCAGATCCGCTCGTCCAACTCGTGCGCCTTGTCCAGCAGCACCGTGTTGTGGCCCCACGGAATTTGTCCAACAAGCTGCCGGACAATGGTTTCGTCCGGGTACGCCGCCGCGAACGCGCGCGTGTACGACAGGTTGGTGCGGGAAAGGCCGCGGACGTCCGGAAACTCACGCCGCAGGTCCACCCCCAGGCGCTCCACCACGCGCCCGCCCCAGCCGGACGCCTGCTGGCGGATGAGGATCTCGTGCCCGATCTGCCAGTACAGCACGACCAGCTCGCGGTTGACGGCGACCGCGGCGTTGAACTGCGCTTCGCGGATCCGCCCCCGGATCACGTCCAAAAGCTCCCCGTAATCCACCGCATCCACCTCCGCCGCCGCGAGCACGAGGGAGGACGCATCTGCTTTTCGACGTGAAGACACGATAAGAGCTCCTTTGGAGTCGCATCCGTCCAGCAACAGTGGGCCGGAGCCTCCGGCGCGAGCATCGAACGCGTCGGATTTGTCCAGACCGTAAATAGTCCAACAGCCGTTGGACTATTTACACTCCGGACGAAGGGTACGTCAAGGGCGGAGAAAAATCCGCGCTTCCAGGTTGATCCACGGCGGCCGATTCGGAGCGCGAACCGGTGGAACTACATTAGGAAGCGGGTCGCGAGGCCGAGCAGGAGAAAGAATCCGCACATGTCCGTGAACGCCGTCACAAAGATGGACGACGCCACGGCGGGGTCCACCTTGAGCCGCTCCAGCACCGTTGGGACGAAGGCGCCGGCGAAGCTGCCGACCGTCAGGTTCATCCACATGGCGAGCATCACCACGTAGCCCACCCGTGCGTCCCCCTGGATGAGCGCCGCCGCCACGCTCACGATGAGCCCGATCACGAGCCCGTTGCCCAGGCCCACCAGGAACTCCTTGCCCACGATGCTCCAGCGCTGCTCCGTGGTCTCGCCGCGCGACAGGGCCAGGCGGCGGATGGTGATGGCCAGCGCCTGCGTGCCGCTGTTGCCGCCCAGCCCGGCCACCATGGGCATCAGCACGGCGAGAAAGGTGAGCTGCTGGATGGCCGGCTCGAACAGGTACACCACCATGGCGCCCGCCGCGGCCGTGCACAGGTTCACCAGCAGCCACGGGAGGCGCGAGCGCACGGCATCCCACCATCCGCCGCGGATCTCCTCCTCGCCGGAGACACCGACGAACTTGAGGATGTCCTCCGTCGTTTCCGCCTCGATGACGTCGATCACGTCGTCGAAGGTCACGCCGCCCAGCAGCCGCCCGTGCGAATCCACCACGGGGATGATGGTCAGGTTGTAGCGGCTGACCACGCGGCCCACCTCTTCCTGGTCCGTCTCCGGCAGCACGACCGCGATGGGGTCCTCGCGCAGGTCGATCAGCCGCGTCTCCGGCGCCGAGGTCACCAGCGACTGCAAGGAGACGGTGCCCAGCAGCACGTTGTCCACGTCCACCACGAAGACCACGCCGTAGAACTCCTCCACCTCGTGCGCCTGCCGCCGGACTTCGTCGATGGCCTCGGCCGCCGTCAGCTCCACGGAAAGCGAAACGAGCTCGGCGGTCATGATGCCGCCGGCCGACTCCTCGTCGTACGCCATCAGGTCGCGGATGTCGCCCGCGTCCTCGTGCGACAGGGCGGAGAGCACGCGGTCCCGGTCCTCCGCGTTCAGCTCGCCGATCATGTCCGCCGCGTCGTCGTCCGACAGCTCGGCCACGACGGCGGCGATCTGGTCCGGGTGCAGCGCCGCGAGCGAATCCTCCGGGTGCTCCTCCGGCTCCATCTCCGCGAGCGCCTCGGCGGCCATCGCGGGGTCCTCCGGCGCCAGCACGCCCAGCACGCGCACGCGGTCGTCCTCGTCCAGCTCCTCCAGCAGGTCCGCCAGGTCGGAGCCGTGCGCGATCTGGTCCAGGAACGCGCGCAGGCCGTCGTCGTCCCCCGCCTCCAGCAGGTCGCGGAGGCGCTCCAGGGGGCTGAACTCGTCGTCGAACGCGGCGGCAGCCGTCATGCGCGGAGCGGGAACGGAGTGGAACGGCGAGGGGCGCGGGCCGAGCGGGTCACGCGGCGCCGCCGGATAGAAACTCGCGCAGCAGCGCCTCCTGGCGCTGCTGCGCGAGTTTCTATCCGGCGGCGCCGCGTGACCCGCTCGGCCCGCGCCCCTCGCCGTTCCACTCCGTTCCCGCTCCGCGCATGACGG
>DASQZE010000220.1:0-7093 GCA_035638875.1 Longimicrobium sp. | reverse complement strand
GTGGCCGAGGCCGACCTCGACGAGGGTGCGCAGGTGACGGGCGATGACCGGGATGGCCTCGAAGAACTCGACGGCCTCCTCGATCGGCATGTCGAGCACGTCGGCGATGGAGCGACCCTTGTAGTGGACCTCGAGCGTCTCGCGGTTGTAGCGCGCGCCGTGGCAGACCTCGCACGGCACGTAGACGTCGGGCAGGAAGTTCATCTCGATCTTGATCGTCCCGTCGCCCGAGCACGCCTCGCAGCGCCCACCCTTGACGTTGAACGAGAAGCGGCCCGGCGAGTAGCCGCGCATCTTGCTCTCCGGCAACTCCGCGAACAGCTCGCGGATGATGGTGAAGAGCCCCGTGTACGTGGCCGGGTTGGAGCGCGGCGTGCGGCCGATGGGCGACTGGTCGATGTCCACGATCTTGTCCAGCAGCTCCAGCCCGCTGATGCCGTCGTGCGCGCCGGGAACGGTCTTGGCGCGGTAGAACTTGCGCGACAGGGCGTTCCACAGGATGTCGTTGATGAGCGTGCTCTTGCCCGATCCCGACACTCCCGTCACGGCCACGAACGTCCCCAGGGGGATGCGGGCGTCCACGTTGCGCAGGTTGTGCTCGCGGGCGCGGCGGATGATGAGCTCGCGCCCCTCCACCGGCGCGCGGCGCACGGCGGGAATCTCGATCCGCCGCTCGCCGCGCAGGTACGCGCCCGTGAGCGACTCCTCCGAGGCGATCAGGTCCTCCACCGTGCCCTCGGCGATCACGCGGCCGCCGTGGCGCCCGGCGCGCGGGCCCAGGTCCAGCACGTGGTCCGCCGCGCGGATGGTCTCCTCGTCATGTTCGACGACGAGCACGGTGTTGCCCAGGTCGCGCAGGGCCTTGAGCGTCTCCAGCAGCCGCCCGTTGTCGCGCTGGTGCAGGCCGATGGACGGTTCGTCCAGGATGTAGAGCACGCCCACGAGCCGGGAGCCGATCTGCGTGGCCAGGCGGATGCGCTGCGCCTCGCCGCCGCTGAGCGTTTCCGCCGAGCGGCCCAGCGTGAGGTACTCCAGCCCCACGTTCACCAGGAACGACAGCCGCTCGCGCACTTCCTTGAGGATGGGCCCGGCGATGTCGCGGGAGATGTGCGGCAGCGTATCCACCAGCTCGAAGAACTCCAGGGACTCCGCCACCGGCAGGGCCACCACGTCGCCGATGGAGCGGCCGCCCACCGTCACGGCCAGGCTCTCCGGGCGCAGCCGCGTGCCGTGGCACACGCCGCAGGAGAGCGTGCTCATGTACTCCTCCAGCATCTCGCGCACGGAGTCGCTGCTGCTGTCGCGGTAGCGCTGCTCCACGTCGCGGACGATGCCGGCCCACTTGATCTTCTTGGGCCCGCCCTTGGGGGCGGACTTTCCCGTCCCCTCCACGCCGTACATCAGCACCTGGCGGATGGAATCCGGCAGCTCTTCCCAGGGCGTGTTCAGGTCAAAGCCCAGCGCATCCGCCAGCCCCTGCAGGATGGTGCCGCGCAGGTGGCCGCGGGGCACGCCCCAGGGGAGCACCACGCCTTCCAGGATGGACAGCGAGGGATCCGCCAGCACGAGCTCCGGGTTGGGCTCCTTGCGCGTTCCCAGGCCGCCGCACGCGGCGCAGGCGCCGTACGGGGAGTTGAAGGAGAACTGCCGCGGCTCCAGCTCGGGGATGTTGATGCCGCACTCCGCGCAGGCGTAGTGCTCGCTGAACAACTGCGGCTCCACGTCCCCGCCCTGCGGCCCGTGGGCGTACACCTGCACGACGCCGTCCGCCGAGCGCAGGGCCGTCTCCACGGCGTCGGCGATGCGGGAGCGGTTCTCCTCGTCCACGGTGACCTTGCGCTCCACGAAGATGCCGATGTCGTGGTTGGCGCGGCGGGCCAGCGCGGGGGGCTCCTCCAACCGGTGGACGGCGCCGTCCGTGCGGGCGTGGGTGAATCCCTTGCGGCGCATCTCCTCGAACAGGTCGCGGAACTCGCCCTTGCGGCCGCGCACCACGGGGGCCAGCACCTCCAGCCAGGTGCCGGCGGGCGCGCCCATCAGCCGGTCCACGATCTGGGTGGCGCTCTGCCGCTCCACCGGCTTGCCGCAGCTGGGGCAGTGCGGCGTGCCGGCCCGGGCCCACAGCAGGCGCAGGTAGTCGTACACCTCGGTGACGGTGCCCACGGTGGAGCGCGGGTTTCGCCCCGCCGTCTTCTGCTCGATGGAGATTGCCGGCGACAGCCCTTCGATGCTGTCGACGTCGGGCTTCTCCATCATCCCCAGGAACTGGCGCGCGTAGGCGGAGAGCGACTCCACGTACCGGCGCTGTCCCTCGGCGTAGATGGTGTCAAAGGCGAGCGACGACTTGCCGCTCCCGCTCAGCCCCGTGATCACGGTGAGCTGGTCGCGCGGGATCTCGACGTCGACGTTCTGCAGGTTGTGCTCGCGGGCACCACGGACGATCAGGTTTTCTTCGGCCATCCCGAAAAGTTACCGCAGATTGCTCCCTTATTCAACCGTCCGGGGCCACTCCCGCCAAAGTCGTCCCCGCGACGCGGCGGAGCGTCCCGTCCGCCCTTTTCCCCTCCTCGCCCGTCGGCCGTGGGCAACGGCGGCCCAATCCGATCGTCGGCCGATCACGGCCGCAGCGGTGATCCCCGGATCGGCCGCATCGAAATTAAAAAATACGGCGCCAACTAAGCATTCTGACGAAGCCCGGAAACCGCTTTCAGCGATGCCCGCTCCGCCGGGTGCAGCATCTGTTTACGCACGGTCCTGGGGATGCGCCGGCCGCCGCGGAGCGTGGTGGCGCGGAGTGCGCGGCCGGTCAGGAAGCGCGGATTACGCCGGTAGTCCTGTCAGAAAACGTCCGGTCAGAAAGCCGGGGGGATGGTGCGTTGCCTTACTGGAAGGACTTGATGGAAGGACGTGTTGGAACGACGCGGGACGCCGCGGATGCTAAAAACGTTCACCCGTCTCTCGCGAAAGGCACCCCGGCCGCGAGACCGGTCCGCAAAGCCAGGAGCCTCTCCCGCCCGGGAGAGATCGTCCGGCTGCCGGAGACGGCGCGCGTCGGCGCCCGCCGACGTTTTTCATCCCACCTGGAAGGAGCTGCCCCATGAAGCGGTACACATTGTTGTCGGCACTGCTGGTCGCGGGTACCCTGGCTGGCTGCGCGGACGTGGCGGGTCCCGCCGCGACGGCCGCGCCCCGATCTCCCGCCCACTCCCTTGCCCCGGGAAACGGGCAGCACGTGGTGGTCTTCAAGGGCAACGGCATTCCCGCCGGCTTCGCTGCGCAGGTCGCGGCGCTGGGCGGCACGGTGACCTTCGCGCACGCCGGGGTGGGCTTCGCCATCGTCAGCGGGCTGGGCGACGCGGCCGCGGCGCAGGTGGGGGGGATGGGCGGCGTGTCCGGCGTGCAGGCGGACGAGGTGTTCCAGGTCGAGTCCCCGATGGCGGCGGCCGAGGCCGGCCTGGACCTCGTGGCCCAGAGCCAGGCCGATCCCACGACCGCGGCGCGCTACGGGTTCCAGTGGAACATGCGGCTCATCAACGCGGACGACGCGTGGGCCGCCGGAAAGCTGGGCTCGCCGGGGGTGACCGTGGCCATCCTGGACTCGGGGCTCGACTACGACGCGCCGGACCTGAACGGGCTGGTGGACCTGTCGCGCTCGGCCTCGTTCGTCCCCTCGGACGATGCGATCACGGCGGCGTACTTTCCCAATCGCCACCCGATCAACGACTACAACGGGCACGGCACCAACGTCGCCACCCAGGTCAGCAGCAAGGCGGTCGCCCTTGCCGGCGTGACCTCGCGCACCACGCTCATTGGCGTCAAGGTGCTGGGTGCCAACAACTTCGGCTCGCTCGCGGGCGTGCTGGCCGGGATCACCTACGCGGCCGACCAGGACGCCGACATCGCCAACCTGAGCCTGGGCGGCGGCTTCACCAAGGCCGGCAACGGGGCTTTCGTGGGCCTCATCAACCGCACCCTGGCCTACGCCAACCGCCAGGGAATGCTGGTCGTGGTCTCCGCCGGCAACGGGGCCAGCGACCTGGACCACGACGGCAACACCGCGGTGCAGTACTGCGGCGCGCCGCACGTGGTGTGCGTGTCGTCGGTGGGGCCGGCCACGGGGATGCTGAACCAGGATGCCCCCGCGTTCTACACCAACTTTGGCCGCTCCGCCATTTCGGTGGCCGCTCCCGGCGGCAACGCCGACGCGGCGAACGGCTTCCCGGCGTCGGCCCGTCCCTGGGGCAGCGACTTCGCCTCGCGGGTGTGGTCGCTCTGCGCCAAGTACGTCATCGCGGGCTATACCGGGACGGGCGCTCCCATCCTCACGCCGTGCGCCGCCGGCAACCGCCTCAACGGCCTGGTCGGCACCAGCCAGGCTACGCCGCACGTGACCGGCCTGGCGGCCCTGCTCATCGCCGAGCACGGCAACCGCAACCAGCCGGCGGCGGTCAAGCACGCCATCGAGCGGTCGGCGGTGGACCTGGGTGCGACGAGCACCGACCCGTACTACGGCCGCGGGCGCATCGACGTGGCGCGGGCGCTCGGCCTGTAGCCCTGGCAGGACCGCTGCACTGAAGTCCGGCGCGGGCGGATCCCATCCGGGGTCCGCCCGCGTTGCTTTCGATCGCTCCCGCCGCACAACCCCGCCCCAACCGGAGTTCCGCCCCCACCCTCTCCACTGCGCATCACATCGCGCATCCAGCAACAGTCCACGCAGAGGATGCGAAACGCCCGGCGCATCCCGTGAATCCAGCGATAAAGGCGGGCCCGCGACGGGAGACCGTCCGCATACGCCCTACGTGAGGAAAGCGCATCTTACACGCCAGTGCGTAGAACGCCGACGGATCCGCTCCCGTCGCGAGGCAGGGGGATGCGGGGAGGGATAGATGGCGGGAACCAGGTGACCCGCCGCACATCATCCAGAAGACCGGAGACGATCCGGAAAGCACTGCAGCCAAACGGGATGGGCCAACAGGCCCGATTTCCGTACGATTCGTTTCAGATGCGCGCGACAGATGATTCTGATACGGCGGCAGGCTTCGGCAAGGGTTGACGAACGGACGTTCGAAGGGTTAAATTGTGGGACCGAAAATGAAATGCGAAGGACCGTGGCCCGCCCCGAGCTGGAGTGGCCCTTCGATCGTTTCCGGACAGAGACCCACCCGCAGTCCCCCGGTCACGAAGCAAGGCACCCCGGTCGCGAGGCCGGTCCGCAAAGCCAGGGATCTCGGCCCGCCGAGACTGCCCGGTTGCCGTGAGCACGCACCTCATCCGCTTGCAGCACCTCCTGGAGGAGACCCCCATGAAGCGCAGTTTCGCCGCCCTCGCCCTCGCATCGCTCGGCCTTGCCGCCTGCGCGGACGACACCCCGACCGAGGTCGCCGCCCCCGCGGCCAAGGCCCCGACCGATCCGTCCAGCTACGTTGCGCCCTACATGCCGGGCCGCGTGATCGTCCGCTTTGCCTCCGGCAGCCAGCCGATGGCCGGGCCCGTCTCGGGCCGCATGGGCGGCGTGCAGCGCATGGTGGAGGAGTTCGGCGCCGAGGCCGAGCGCCCCATGCTGCTTTCCCGCACCTACGTGCTGAGCGTGGAGCCGGGCACCGAGGCCGAGGTTGCCGCCTCGCTGAGCGAGGAAGAGGGCGTGGAGTTCGCCGAGCCGGACTTCATGATCACCCTGATTCCCTGCGAGACGGGCGACTGCGCGGACCCCACGGACTTCTTCCTGGCCCGCAAGTGGGACCTGCACAACACCGGCACCGTGACGCTGGCCAACGCCGCCCCCGTGGCCACCGGCCGCGCGGACGCGGACATGGACTGGATCGAAGCGTATGACGCCCTGGGCCCGGCGCCCGCGGGCACGGCGCGCATCGGCATCGTTGACTCGGGCATTCGCGACACGCACGTGGAGCTGGCCGGCCGCGTGGTGGCCGCCCGCAACTTTGCCACGGGCTACCCGGCGACCCTGGTGGAGGACCGCGACGGGCACGGCACGCACGTGGCCGGCATCGCCGGCGCCCGCGGCGTTTCGGCCAGCGGCGTAGCGTACAGCGAGGGCATCCAGTTCATCAACGCCAAGGCCTGCGAGCGCTACCTGTTCGCCGACGGCATCGTGCGCACGTCGTGCCCCACGTCGTCCAGCAGCGACGCCATCGTGTGGGCCACGGACCAGGGCGCCAACGTCATCAACCTGAGCCTGGGCGGCAATCCCACGGCCACGGCCGGCTCGGCCGTGCAGCAGGCGGCGCTGCAGTATGCCCGCAGCAAGAACGTTCTTCCGTTCTGCGCCACGGGCAACGACAACTACTTCCAGATCGCCTTCCCGGCGCGCTTTCCGGAGTGCATCGCCGTGGGCGCCACCAACTGGGCCGACGCGCGCTCTTCGTACAGCAACTACGGCGCGGGCACGGAGATCGCCGCTCCCGGCGGTGACGGCGGCGCGGGCTTCCCGCTGGGCCTGATCCTGTCGCTGAGCAACAGCTCCAACACCACGTACAGCTACAAGTCGGGCACGTCGATGGCCACGCCGCAGGTGGCGGGCCTTGCCGCGCTGCTCTTTTCGCAGGGCGTGGGCGACGACGAGGCGGTGCTGGCGCGCATCAAGGCGACGGCGGACGACCTGGGCACCCCGGGTGAGGACAACGTGTTCGGTGCCGGCCGCATCAACGTGTGCCGCGCGCTGAACCCGGCGCAGCTCACGGTGACCATGCCGGGCGCGTTCAACCGCACCAGCAACGGCGTCTTTACCGTGATCATCTACAACGTCACCGGCTTTGACCCGTCCAAGCTGGACGAGGCCGACCTGCGGCTGAGCGACGGCAGCGCCGGCGGTGCCGGTGTGGCGCTCAAGGGCGACGACTACCGCTCGGCCCTGGTTGACGCGGACGGCGACGGCGACCTGGACCTGCAGGTCAAGTTCAACCGTCCGGAGATGGCCGCGGCCGTCGCGAGCGGCTCCACGCAGCTGGTGATCCGCGGCAACGTGGGCTGCCGCCGGGTCGAGGGCTCGCAGGCCGTGAACGTGCTCCGCTGATCGCTCACGCGGTCGCCGGATAGAAAAGGGGCGGACCCAGCCGGGTCCGCCCTTTTTCTTTTA
>DASQZE010000219.1:0-3751 GCA_035638875.1 Longimicrobium sp. | reverse complement strand
GGCCGGTGCCCGACTCGGCCAGGTTCACGAGGCTGGCCTGGTCGGGGCTGGCGTCGCGCACCTCCCAGTAGGCGTCGTAGCCCTCTATGCCGGCATCGTTGCTCTCCACGACGGTGCCCAGGAACCGGGCGGTACCGCTGGACACGTACAGGCACGTGACGTTGATCACCATCACCACGTTGGCGTTGGACGAGTAGTACAGCGCCTTGCCGGTGGCCACGCTGCTGCCGTTGGTGGTGGCGATGAAGCTCAGGTGCGCCGTCGTGGCCCCGAACACGTACCGCGCGACGCCCGTGGCCGACGAGTTGGCCGAGCTGCCGGCCAGGATCTCGGCGCCGTGCGCGGACGGCGGGGCGGCGGTGGGGCCGCCGTCGCACGAGGTGAGGGTGGAGATGCCCAGGACTGCCGCGAAGATGAGAGTAGCGTGTCTCATGATGCCCTCCGGGGGTGGGAGATGGGCCCCGGCCGATCAGCTCAGAAAGGGGCGGAAAACAATCCGGGGCCTTCTCCCCACGCTACTCTCCCCTCCCCCGCCGCACAAGCAAACATGCGGCCAGAATCTGCATCGCCGGACGGCAGCAGACGCCGCTGGCGCGCCGCATCATCCAGGCAGATCCGTGACGCATTCCGATCCGGTGACGATCTCTACCGACCGTCGCCGTCAGTGCGCCGAAGGCGTCCGTCTCGTCGCACGGGGCTCTGCTCCGCCGACACGCACGTGTCTCGGGCTGATTTATACGGATCGCGATCAGGTGGATCTATGCCTGGGCGCACTTCCCGCCGGGCGGCCGGTATCCCGTTGCGCAAAACGCGGATGCCGTCCTCTCGCCGGCAGCCGCCTGATCCACCAGAATCAATCCTCCGTTGCCTCCGTTCCCTCCGCCTGCAAATGTTTTTGAGCACGGGGCGGCGGCGGGAGGGGCGGCCGCCGATCACCCGTGCCGGGGGACGGATCCGCGTCCATCCACGTCTGCGGATCGGAAGATGCACTCGCCGCGCGTGGCCGCGCCCCGCGGACCGGCACGCCCACTCCATCCCCGCGAGCGCCCATGATCTGCATCCTGCACGGCTACCTGCTGGAAGGCTCCGGGAGCAACCTGTGGACGCGCTCCGTGGTGGAGTCGCTCTGCCGCCAGGGCGAGACGGTGCACCTGGTGGTGCAGGAGAACCACCCGGAGCGCTATCCGTTCATCACCGAGGCGCGCCGCTACCACCCGGACGGCACCACGGAAACCTTCTACCGGCGCGATCCGGGGATCGAACATCCCGGCGTCTGCATCCTGCACAAGCCCGTGCTGGGCGACACCCTGCCCGTGTACGTGTGGGACAAGTACGAGGAGTTCTCCAACGTGGTGCCGATGGTGGACCTGTCGGACGAGGAGATCGAGGCGTACCTGGAGCGAAACGTCCGCGCGCTTACCCGCATCGTCCGCGAGAACGGCGTCACGGTGATGCACGCCAACCACGCCGTGCTGATGTCCGTGGTGGCACAGCGGGTGGGCGCGGCGGAGGGCATTCCCTTCGCGGTGATGCCGCACGGCAGCGCGCTGGAGTACGCCGTCAAGCGCGACGACCGCTTCCTGCGCCTGGCGACGGCGGCGTTCACGGCCGCGTCGCGCATCTTCCTCATCGGCGAGGAGATGCGCGACCGGGTGCGGGCCATCTTCACGGACGTGCCGGCGCTGGACGACAAGACGGTGGAGCTGCACCTGGGGGTGGATACCAGCCAGTTCGAGCCCGTGCCGCGGGCGGAGCGCCCGCGGATGGCCGCACGGCTCGTGGGCGCGCTGGAGGGCCTGCCCCGCGGCCGCACGGCCGCGCAGACGGACGCCCTGCTCGCCGGCCTCTCCGGCCGCGCCACGGGCCCCGCCCTGGCCGCGGCGCTGGCCGTGGGACAGGGCTACGCCGGCAAGGTCCCCGACGCGGACCTGGAGGCCCGGCTGGCCACGCTGAACTGGGGGAACGACCGCACGCTGCTGTACGTGGGGCGTTTGATCTCCGCCAAGGGGGTGCAGGAGGTGGTCGCGGCGCTACCCCTGCTGCTGGAGGCCACGCCGGAGCTGCGCTTGATCGTCGTGGGCCACGGGCCGTTGCGCGAGCCGCTGGAGGCCATGCTGTGGGCGCTGGAGTACGGCGAGCGGGCGGTGTTCGCGGAGATCGTGGCGAACGGACGGGCGCTGGAGGGCGATCCGGAGGGCGAGGGCGGCGGCCACGCGCTCACCAAGGTCGCGCGCTTCCTCGAGGGGCTGGAGGCGGACGGCGGGCTGGACGCGTACTTCGCGGCCGGGCAGCGGCACGTCCGCCGCGACCGGGTGATCTTTACCGGCTACCTTACGCACCGGGAGCTGCGTTATCTTTTCCCCTGCTGCGACGCGGCCGTCTTTCCCTCGCTGGTGCGGGAGGCGGGGCCGCTCGTCTTTTTGGAGGCGCTGGCCAGCGGCGCGTTCCCCCTGGGCACGTACTTCGGGGGGATGAAGGCCAGCATCGATGCCCTGGCCGACGCGCTCCCCCCTGGCGTGACGGACGCCATGAAGCTGGACCCCGCGGCGGAGCGCACGGTGATGGACATCGTCCGCCACGTCCCCCTGGCGCTGGAGATGGGGGAGCGCCACCAGGAAACCCTCTTTGGACTGGCCCGCGACCGCTACGACTGGTCCAGCGTGGCCCGCACGTTCTCCCAGGAGCTGAACGCCCTTTGACGGATCGCGAACACCTTCCGCCCCCCATCAACGGCGCCGCCGACGCCATCGTGGTGCTGGGGGGCGGCGTGCTCCCCGACGGCTCGCTTCCCCCCGTGGCCCGGGCGCGCGTGGAGCGCGGGGTGGAGCTCTTCGAGTGGGGCGTGGCACCGCGGCTCATCCTCTCCGGCCGGTGCGGGTTGAACGGCGCGGAGCCGATGGTCACGGAGGCGGCGGCCATGGCGGCCTACGCGGCGGAGTTCGGCGTCCCCCGCACGGCGCTGTTCCTGGAGGACGACGCCAAGGACACGCTGGGCAACGCCTACTTTACCCGCGAGCGGTTCCTGGAGCCCAACGATTGGACGTCCATCCGCGTGGTGACGTCGGACTTTCACCTGTCGCGGGCGGCGTGGGTGTTCCGCAAGATCCTGGGGCCCGGCTACGACGTGTCCTTCGTCTCCGCGCCGTCCGGCCTGTCCCCGCGCGAGCTCATCGACCGGGCGCTGGAGGAGTGCAAGATCACCATCTTCCTCAACGAGTGGCTGCAGGCCATGGAGGACGCCGACGAGCACGCCCTGGAGCGCCTGATGGCGCACGACCACCCGGGCTACGCGAACGCCCCCACGCTCACCCACGACGAGATGCGCCGCCGCCTGGACGAGATCTCGCGCATCAACCGCATCGAGGGCACGCAGCGCTGGATTGCCGCGGACGTGGCCTGGGACGGCGGGGTGGAGCGCCGGGCCCCCTCGGACCGCCGCGCCGGCCGTTCGCTCGCACTGGGACGGCGCTAGCGGAGGTACGCACCCCGGCTCGCCGTCGGCCCGGGACCGTACGACGAGGTGGCGCGGAGACGCGGGGCGGGGGATGGCCTCGCGCTCAGGCAAGCTACTCAGGGCCGATGCTTGGCCGCACGCCGTCTGCAGTAGGCCGTCAATGAGGCCAAGGAGTTCCATAGCCCTGTGCGTCTTACGGGTCCGTTGCGCCGGTTACACGATCCTACGCGATGCCGCGCCGCACGGTTTCGACCGCGTGACCTCCGGGGTTCGTTCGGCTACGGCCCAAGGCCCCGC
>DASQZE010000218.1:0-2552 GCA_035638875.1 Longimicrobium sp. | reverse complement strand
TGCACGAGCCGTCGGCGAAGGCCGACATCACGTTTTCGGTGCCGCGACTTCAGTCGCCGGGTCAGGAACACGGCTACAGTGCACATCTCCTGACACGCCCACGGGTTGCGTAATTCACGACATTCTTACAGCTTTGGTACTCATCCCCGACAGAACCGGAAATCACCGTTCCCACGACGGAGCACACATGCGCAAGCTGAAGCTGGAATCGCTGCAGGTAGAATCGTTCGAGACCGTAACCCTGGCGCCGCGGCTTCGCGGCACCGTGGACGCGCACGGCGATCCGCAGCCCACCCCTCCGACCACCGGCATCGAGACGTACCAGGTGGAAGCGTGCGGCGAGACGCAGTACTTCGACTGCAGCCTCGGCTGCCCGAGCATCGCGCCGTGCGACCTCACCGAGATCCCCTGCGGCTGATCCGCTACGACTTTCGCATCCACGCACGTCTCACGCACCGGAGCACACCCATGCGCAAGCTCAAGCTGGAGTCGCTGGCCGTCGAATCGTTCGAGACCACGCCGGTTGCGCAGCAGGCGCGCGGCACGGTAGACGCCCACGCCAGGCCCCGCCCCACCACGCTGCAGACGTACAATGTGGAAATCTGCGGCGACACCATGTACTTCGATTGTACGCTCGGCTGCTCGCGCAACACCTGTCCCGACTACTGCGTGGTCCTGCTCACGGCAGAGCCCGGCTGCGTGGTCGCCTGATCACCCGCTGCCGCACAGGCGCGGCGTGAGGTACGTGGAGCGGGGGATATCATCATCGATATCCCCCGCTCTCGTTTGTTGAGACAGCACTCCGAACGTCCCCTTGGAGCCACTGGAAGCACGCCTCCGAATCTCATCCTGTGGGCGCATCGGAGTCCTGTCCCGGCGTTGTGTCGATTTCGGCGATCACCGTTCGTCGTGGTGATAGAGCCGCGGAATCCACGAACCCGGCCCTCCACCCGCACCCGAGCGAGAACGACGATGCGCTTCATCTCGATGGTCAAGGCCTGCGAAAGCTTTCAGCCCACGCCCGAGCTGTTTTCAGCCATGGACAAGCTCACGGAAGAGATGACGCAGCGCGGCATCCTGCTTGATTCCGTCGGGCTCCTGCCGAGCGCCCACGGCGGCCGCATCCGGCTCTCCGGCGGCGCGCTCACGAGGACGGACGGGCCGTTCACGGAGGTAAAGGAGGTCATCGGCGGCTACGCCATCCTGAAGGCGGAGTCCTACGAAGAGGCGATGGAGCTGGGCCGGCATTTCGTGGAGCTGCACCGGAGCGTCCTGGGAGACGCGTTCGAGATGGAGCTGGAGATCCGGCAGCTGATGGACGCCGGCGCGACGGGGTGACGGCGCAGGCAGGGACGGAGCCGGGCCCGGCAAAGTCCTGCACCCGGTTCAGATCCGCGCCCGTAGCCGGCATCCAGTCTGAGCGGGTAAACCCGCCGCTGGGAAAGCCATAAGCCCCGTCTCGGCTCGCTGCGCTCGCCGAACGAGGCTTCAACCGCTCGAACTACGCCCCGGTGCACACCCTCCGCCGGGGCACGGGCTGTCGGCGAAGGCCAGGCGAAGGCCGACGTTGCGGGGTCACAGCTGCGAATTCATTCGCCGGGGGCGCGGAGCCGGCCAAGCGGCAGGATGCCGAGTACCTGTGGGCCGCGACTCCGCCCCGGTGCACATCCTCCATCCGTGCACGAGCCGTCGGCGAAGGCCGACATCACGTTTTCGGTGCCGCGAATTCATTCGCCGGGTGACGGATGCGGGCCAGCCGGCTGGATGCCGCATCCCCGCATCCCCGCATCCCCGCCCTGAACGCAGACGAGGGGATGCCGTTCCGCGGCATCCCCTCGTCCGTATCCCCTCGTCCGTCCAGGATCGTGACGTCGCCGGCCGGTTCGTCAGCGGCCCAGCGGCCGGCCCAGCAGCCGGGTCCACGACTTGGTCATCTGCTCGTACTCCGCCGGGCAGCGGCGGGCGCGCGCCGCGGGAAGAATCCCTTCCGTCACCCAGCGCTGGTACTTGGCGGGCTCGGACCCGTAGATCCAGCACGCGATGTTGAACAGGCGCTGCGGGCCCAGCGAGTGCTCGTCCGCAAAGTCGGAGTTGTCGAACTCGGCCCCTTCGCTCTGCAGCGCCATGGCGCCGGAGAGCGCCGCGTTGGCGCCCTTGTCACCGTCCTGCAGCAGCACCAGGGCGGCGAGCTGGTCCGCCACGTCCTCCTCGCGGCCCGTGATGGGCAGGTCCAGCTGGTGCACCAGCGCGTGCCCCACCTCGTGCAGCATGATGAAGTCGAACGCGCCGCTCACCCGCTCCGCCAGGTCCTGCGGGTTCTCCGCGACTCCCTGAAAGCCCGCCGTCAGGTAGTCCAGCAACTCATAGCAGAAGGTGACCGATCCCTCGCGCGGGTTGTAGAACGCGTTGGGGCCGATCTCCTCGCCGCACTCGCCAAAGAGCAGCGGCACGTTGCGCGGCAGCGGGAACGCACCGTTCAACTGCTCCGCGACCGCCTCCATGCGGCGCTCGCCCTGCAGCTGCGCCCGGATGGGGTTGTACCGCGGGGTGCG
>DASQZE010000217.1:0-5914 GCA_035638875.1 Longimicrobium sp. | reverse complement strand
CGTCGTCGGCGACACCTCCGTAGACCGGTTGGCGCTCGGCGCCGCGACGGGGATGCCGGCCAGCCGCAAGAGCGCGTGCGCCACGGGGTGCGCCGGCACGCGCAGGGCCACGCTGGGCAGCCCGGCGGTGACGGAATCGGGGATTGAATCGTATTTGGGAAGCACGAGCGTGAGCGGCCCCGGCCAGAACGCCTCCGCCAGCCGCTCCGCCTGGTCGGGCCACGCGGAGGTGAGCGCGCGCGCCGCGTCCGCGTCCGCCACGTGCACGATGAGCGGGTTGTATCCCGGGCGTCCCTTGGCTGTGTAGATCCGGGCCACGGCCGCCGGGTCCAGGGCGTGCGCGCCCAGCCCGTAGACGGTCTCCGTGGGGAACGCCACGAGCCCGCCGCGGCGCAGCGTATCGGCGGCCTGGCGGAGGGCCGCGGGGTCGGGCGAAGCGGGGTCCAGGCGGAGCAGGATCATGCGTAAATCGGCGCGCTGCAACGGGTCCCGCGCGGGAGCGGGGTATGGCGCAAGTGCAAGCCAGAAGCCGGAGTAGACACCCCGGCGGCGTGCTCGAAAAACGGTACGGGAGTTGCCTGAGCGAGCGGGAGAGAGCGTCGGCGGCGGAGCGGCGAAAGGGCCCCCGATCCGGACCGGCGAACAGCACCGGGAATGGCCGCGCGCAGCGGGAGGGAGGACGCGATGTTCTGGATGTTCATGTCGGCGCTCTGGGTGGTGATGCTGCTGGCGCCGCTGGCGCTGCTCGTGGCCCTGCTCCCCGCCGGGCGCGACTGTCCGCGGTGCGGCGGAGAGACCCTGCTGCTTCGGCAGCGCGTGCTGATGTCGGTGCGCCGCTTCATGGGCCGCCGCTGGTGCACGGCCTGCGGGTGGGAGGGGATGATGCGCTACTCGCACCACCATCCGGTTCCCGTGCTGGAGATGGCCGAGGTCCGCGACGAAGCCGACGACGACGCGGTGTGGCGCGGCGAGCCTGGCGGCAACGTGTACTGACCGGCGCGACGTGTACTGACCGCCGCTGCTCGACCTTTGACGATCTCGACGCCCGTCCGGATGCCCTGCGCATCCGCGGCGGGCGTTTTTGCGTGCGGAGGGCAGGGGAGATGGTCGAGCCGGGTAGGTGGAGAACCTGCGCGGGCGGAGCGCTCCCCTCCCCGACCCTCCCCCGCAAACGGCGCGGGGGAGGGAGGTGGGTTCGCGCCGGGCAGGCGGAGTGCCTGCCCGCGCGGGAGGCCCCTCCCCCGGCCCCTTCCCGCGCAAACTGCGCCCGGAGAAGCCGTCCTCGCGCCTGCCCGCCCCTCCCGCCGGGTACTCCGCCTTCACTCACCCTTCCCCCGAAGTTGGGGGAGGGGTCGACGGCCGTCGCGAGGAACGAGCGAAAAGGCCGTCGGGGGAGAGGGCTCCCGTCAAAGACGGGGATGACCTGCGCCCAGCCCGCGGCCTTCGCCCGTGCCGGACCTGTCGGCGAAGGCCTGGCGTAGGCCGACATCGCGGGTTCATTGCCGCGATGCCGCGCTTTCAATCGCCAGGGGTCCCGAACCCCGCCACCCCCTCCCGATCTCCTCCCGCGCCGAGAACCGCCGTTGCTGGCTGTCCCCTGTAACCCGTCCCCTGTAACCCGCAGTTCTGCCGCCGCGGGAACTTCGCCCTCCCGTACGAGCCAGCCCCGCCTACATCCCCCCGCCCACCACCACCCGCACCAGCCGCTCCGGATCAAAGCACGTCCGCGAAATCCGCAGCACGTCCTCTGCCGTCACGGCCTCGATGCGGTCGGCGTAGCGGTCCCAGTAGTCGTCCGGCAGGCCGAACGCCTCCACCGTCACGAAGCGCCCCGCCAACCCGCCCGCCGTCTCGAAGACGCGCGGCAGCGACAGGATCATGGCGTCCTTGGCCCGGCGCAGCTCGTCGTCCGGCACGAGCTCCGTCGTCATCCGCCGCATCTCGTTCATCATCTCGCCCACGGCGTCCGCGGTCACTTCCACGTCCACGGCCGTGCTCGCCTCCCAGCCACCGATGGCCAGGCCGGGATGGAAGGCGCTGCGGACGCCGTACGTCCACCCCTTTTCTTCGCGCAGGTTGGCGCCCAGGCGGCTGGTGATCGTGGATCCGCCCAGGATGTAGTTGGCCACGGCGCCCGCCAGCCAGTCGTCCGAGCGGCGGTCCAGCCCCGGCCCGGCGATGCGGATCTCCGACTGCGCCGCATCGTCCCACGGCACCACGACGGACTCCCCGCCCCGCGCCGCGGCCAGCGTGCGGGGCGGGTAGTCGACTGCCGGCACGTCGCCCGTCCAGCCCGCGAACGCGGCGTCCAGCGCCGCCCGCAGCGCGCCGGAGTCAAAGTCGCCGGAAACGACGAGGAACGCGCCGCGCGGCCGATAGTGCGCGGCGTGGAACGCGGCCAGCGCCTCGCGCGGCACCGTGCGGATCCCCTCCGGCGTGCCGAACGACGGGTGTCCGTAAGGATGCGCCGCGCCGAACACCTCCAGCGCCGTGCGGTCGTCCGCCACGTTGGCCGGCTCGTCCTCGCGGGCGATGAGCGCATCCAGCGACTCGGCCCGCACGCGCTCCGTCTCCGCCTCGGGAAACGACGGGCGGGTGGCGACCTCGGCCAGCAGTGCGACGCCCTCGTCCAGCGTCTCGGAGAGGAGGAGGGCCTCCACCTCGGCGAAGTCGTGGCCCACGCTGGCGTGCATGGCCACGCCCAGCAGGTCCAGCCGCGCGTTCAGCTCGTCCGCGCCCATGGACTGCGTGCCTTCCGTGAGCAGGTGCGCCACGAGCGACGCCGTGCCGGGATACTCCGCCGGGTCCGCGGCGCCGCCGGCGGGGATCACCAGCCGGAGCACGACCTGCGGGATGGTGCGCTTGGGGAGCGCCACGACGCGCAGCCCGTTGGCCAGCGTCCAGCGCTCGGGGCGGGGAACGCGAGGCCGCGGCGGCGCGCCCGGCACCGGCGGCGGCAGGATGGCGACGGTGTTCTCAGGCGGCATCGGCCACCTCCTCGTCGCCGTCCTCGTCCTCACCATCCTCGGACCCCTCGCCGGGGACCACGACGAGCGTGGCGGCGCGGTCCGGCGGCAGGTACTGCGCGGCCACGCGGCGCACGTCCTCAGGCGTCACGCGCTCGTAGGCCTCCATCACCCCGTTCAGCGCGTCCGGGTCGCCGAGGACGGTGGCCGCGTAGGCCAGGGCGTCGGCGCGCTCCTCTACCGTGGCCATCTCGCTGGCGTGGTCACGGCGGGCGCGGCGGACGGCGCCCGTCACCTCGTCGTCGGACACGCCGTTCTGCGCCACGTCGTCCAGCACGCGGCGGACGGCATCCTCCAGCTGCTCCGGCGTGATCCCCGACCGCGCCGTGGCCACGATGCCGAACAGGCCGCAGAGGGCGGTGGGGTAGAGGTACGTGTCCACGTCCTGCGCCAGCCGGCCGTCGCGCACCAGGGCCCGCTGCAGGCGCGAGCTGTCGCCATCCGCCAGCAGGTAGGCCAGCGTGTCCAGCGCCACCCAGTCCGCGTGCCCGTATCCGGGCACGGCGAACGCCTGGAAGATGCGGGGAAAGGAAACGTCGTCCTCCATCACCTCCCGCGGCACGGCGGGAGGCGGCGGAAGCTCCAGAGCTTCCGGACGCGGGGCCGGCGCGGGGCCGCCCGGCAGGTCGCCGAAGTACTGCTCCGCCAGGGCGAAGGCCCGCTCCGGCTCCAGGTCGCCCGCCAGCACGAGCACGGCGTTGCCCAGCGCGTAGTACGTCTGGTAGAATGCGCGCGCATCCTCCAGCGTGATCTGCTCCAAGTCGCGCAGGTAGCCGATGGTGGGCCACGAGTACGGGTGCCCGGGGGGAAAGAGCATCTCGTGCAGCCGCTCGTCGGCCAGGCCGTACGGGCGGTTCTCGTACGCTTGCTTGCGCTCGTTGATCACCACGCCGCGCTGAAGCTCCAGCACCTCGTCCGTCAGCGTGGGGAGAAAGAAGGCCATCCGGTCGCGCTCCAGCCAGAGCGGAAGCTCCACGGCGTGCGTGGGGACGGTCTCGTGGTACTCGGTGCGGTCCAGCCAGGTGCTGCCGTTGTTGGTGCCGCCCACGCGCTCCAGCACGTCGTCGAAGTGGCCCTTGGGCGCGTGCTGGCTCCCCTCGAACATCAGGTGCTCCAGCAGGTGGGCGAGTCCCGTGCGGCCGGGCGCCTCGTGGCGCGAGCCGGCGTGGAACATCAGGTGCACGGTCACCAGGGGCGAGCCGTGGTCTTCGTGGGCCACCACGCGCATCCCGTTGGCCAGCACGTGCGTGCGGCAGGGGACGCGGATGGCGGTGGATGTGTTGCTCAAACCGGGACCCGTTCCGTCGTTCTGGGATTTGATGCCTGCTCCGTCGCTCCCGCCGCGCGGGAGCCGCGGAATCTAACACCCGCGCCGCGCCCGCGCCTCCCGCGGCGCGCGGCCTGCAATCGACTGTAAGCATGCATCGTTCCGACGAATCTCCCGACCTTCCCGGCCTGCACTGGCGTGCCGCGCTGAGCCTGCTGCGCCGCCTGCCGCAGGGTGCACTTTCCCGCGGCTTTGGGCGGATGGCGGACGCGCCCATCCCCCGCGCCCTGCGCCCCGCCGTGCTCGGCGCCTTTGCCCGCGCCGTGGGCGCGGACGTGGCGGAGGCGGAGCAGCCGCTGTACGCGTATCCCACCCTGAACCGCTTCTTTACCCGGAAGCTGAAGGCGGGGGCGCGGTCGTGGCCGGCGGATCCGTCCGTGGCCGCGTCGCCCGTGGACGGGGCGGTGGGGCAGCGGGGGACCATCCGCGAGGGGCGGCTGATCCAGGCCAAGGGGCGGTTGTACGAGGTGGCGCAGCTGCTGGAGGATGCGGATGCCGCGGCCCGCTACGAGGGCGGCGTGTTCATCACGCTGTACCTGTCGCCCAAGGACTACCACCGCATCCACGCGCCGGTCGCGGGGGAGATCCGCGAGGCGAGGCACGTGCCCGGCGCGCTTCTCCCCGTGAACGCGCCGTCCGTGGCGCACATGCCGGAGCTGTTCGCCCGCAACGAGCGGCTGATGTGCCACATCGACGGGCCGCTGGGGCGGGTGGCCGTGGTGGCCGTCGGCGCCTACAACGTGGGCCGCATCAGCGCCGCGTTCGATGCCGGGTGGAACGCGCCCGCCGGCGAGAGCGCGTGGGTCACGAACCGCCACGGGATGCAGTCCGCCGCCAAGCGCTACGATCCCGCCGTCCCCGTGACGCAGGGGGACGAGATCATGACCTTTCACCTGGGATCGACGGTCGTGCTCGTCTTTGAGCCGGGGCGGGTGGAACTCGCGCCGTCGCTCCAGCCGGGCGATGCCGTGCGGCTGGGGATGCCGATCGGGCGGAGGGTATAGCGCGGATGGGGAACGCAGTGGTTCCTGAGATTCCACAGATTGCAGAGATTCTGGAGCGGTTCGCATCCGCTCTGGACACACTGCAGAAACGTGACGGATATCTCTTCGAGCACGACGTCGCCGAACGTGCAATCACACATAAATTAGCTGAATATCTTCAGCCGTTGTTTGCAGAATGGGATGTGGATTGTGAATACAACAGAAACCGGCACGAATCCAAACGGGTCGGCCTTCCTGATCCCAACTCTCCAGAGGCGCTGCTCTATGTTTCGGTCTATCCCGACATCATTGTTCATAAACGAGGTGGCAATAAGCACAACATTCTTATCATCGAGGCAAAGAAGCTTCACGAGCGTGGAGCCGAAGGCGAGCTTCGCGACCGGAACAAATTGATTGCATATGCCCGAGACTTGGACTATCAGGTGGGAGTCTTTCTGCTGCTCCCGACGGGTGCCGAGTTCCGAACAAGGTGCAGATACGAATACTATGTAGATCGCACGTGGCGGGCGAGCAGCGACTCTCCCCTCGAAGCCATTCAGTGATACTACAGTTTGGGG
>DASQZE010000216.1:0-4082 GCA_035638875.1 Longimicrobium sp. | reverse complement strand
AGCCTTGTCGATGTTGTCGAAGCTCGTGAAGTCCGCCAGACCCTTGGCCGCCTGGATCCGCGTGATCGCGGCCGTCAGCGTGGTCTTGCCGTGGTCCACGTGGCCGATGGTGCCCACGTTCACGTGCGGCTTGTTGCGCTCGAACTTAGCCTTGGCCATGTTCTTTCTTCGGTCCAATCCGGATGGTTGACGCGAATGGAAGCCGCCGTTTGACCGGCTGTCCTCCCGGTCCGGGCAAGAGCCCGAACGCCGAACCGCGAGCCTCCGCCACGTCCGTGCGCGGTGCCCGCTTCAACTCCGTTTTCTGCCGCAGGTGCAACCGCGCCCGAAACCAGCCCGGGCGCGACGGATACACCTCTCCCGGCAGAAAGCAAGACGGGTAACTTATCCAAGGGGCTCGTTTGAGTCAACCCCTCCGGCCACTTGTCTTGTAGTGGCGGGTTCACGGGATTGATACACTGCGGGTTCCGCGGAGAAGTGCCAAGTTCCCAGTGCCAGGTTCCAAGTCACCGATCCGGTTCCCCGCCCCGTCCCGCCGATTTCATCGGACCCCGACCGATCCTGATCCCGATCCGAGTCGCACGTCTCACCGATGAGCAGGATGGGCCGACCCGGCGCCGGAGCGATTGAAATCGCCGCTGGAAAGGCACGAAGTCCGCCTTCGCGGACTGCCCCGTTGAGATGGTGCTGCACCTCGCTCATCTTTGCCCGGCCGGACCGTCTTCCCGCGCACACCGCACCCTTTCCGCCGCTCGCCGCGATCCGGTGTGCGCACGGGGCTTGCTCGGGCGTTACTCCTCTGCCGGGAACAATCCCCAATCCGCCACTCCCGGCGGCAAGACGACGAAATCCATCGAGGAATACCATGAAGAAGCTGACTCTCCGCCTGGACGACCTGCGCGTCGACACGTTCCAGACCTCTGCCGGGTCCGCCACGCGCGGCACCGTCGTGGGCAACGCACCCACCGTGATGGGCAACACCTGCAACCCCTCGTGTCCGTACACCTGCGGCATCATCCCGCAGACGGCGAACTGCCGCGCCGGCGACCTGGACACCCAGAACTGCCCGGTCTGCGGCTGAGGCGCATCGTTCGATCCGACACACAGCGCGCGGCCCCGTCCCCGGGGCCGCGCGCTTTTCCGTGATGCAGGATATCGGCGATCATCTCTTTCGGTGAACCCCGTCAAGCAACAGGACGGAGTCGTCGCGGCGCGGGGGTCATGCGCGGGTGAGGAGATCCTTCGGTCGGCGCCGGAGCTCGTGCACGGGATGCGATCGGCGGCGCCTCCCTCAGGAAATCATACGTGAGGCCTTCTTTAGGACCTGGAATGCACAGCCAATCAAAGCATCTGGTATCAACTGCGCGTCAGGCCGTGGTCTTGGAGTACTGGCGGACGGCAAGGGCCAGGACGACGACGCCGTAGACCGTCAGCACCAGCAGCGGGGTGCGGATGTCGGCGAGGCCGGCGCCCTTAACCAGCACGGCGCGCATGATGACGATGAAGTGCTTGACGGGGCTCGCCTCCGCCACCCACTGCGCCCACCCCGGCATGCTCATCACGGGGGTGAACAGGCCGCTCATCAGCAGGTAGACGAGGTTGATGGCGTAGCTCAGGAACATGGCCTGCTGCTGCGTCTCGGCCACCGTGGAAACCCACAGCCCGATCCCGAGCGCGCACGCCAGGTAGATCATCGCCACGCCGAACACCAGCAGCAGGCTGCCGCGCATGGGGACGCCGAACACCACCCGCGCCAGCAGCAGCCCGAACGCCAGGTCCGCCAGGGCGATGAGCCAGAACGGGAGCAGCTTGCTGGCGATGAACTGCGCCCGCGTGACGGGGGTGACGTTCATCTGCTCCAGCGTGCCGATCTCCTTCTCCCGCACGATGTTCATGGCGCCGATGGTGGTGGCGATGATCGTCACCAGCACCACCAGGATGCCGGGCACCATGTAGTGCGGGTAATCGAGACCCGGGTTGTACCAGCCGCGCGTCCGCAGGTCGATGCGGGGCACGCCGGGCGCGGGCGCATCCGCCCCCTCCACCGTGCGGAAGGTGGGACGCAGCTCGCGGCCAAGCTCGGCGGAGTAGGACGCGAGGATGCGCGAGGCGTAGGAGCGCAGCACGCCCGCCGCGGCGCCGTCTTCGGCGTTGAAGACGAGCTGCACGGTCGCGCGCCCCTCGCGCACCAGGTCGCGCTCGAAGCCGGCGGGCACGCGCAGGATCGTGGTGACGTCGCGGTCTAGCATCCGCTCGTCCGCCGCCGCGCCGGACGCGGAGGCACCGGCCAGCTGAAAGCGGCCGCTCGCCACCATCCGCTGCACCAGCCCGCGCGACAGGGAAGAGTGATCTTCATCCACCAGGTACATCCGCGAGCGGCGGATCTCGAACGTGGCGGCGCTGGAAAGCAGGAGCAGCTGCACCACGGGGACGATCACCAGCATACGCAGCATGGCCTTGTCGCGCCGGATCTGCAGGAACTCCTTGCGCAGCAGAAAGCGAAGGGTACGCATCCGCATCACCCCAGGCGCATGGTGAAGCGGCGCACGGCCACGGCCAGCAGCACGAGCGTCATCCCCGCCAGCACCAGCGTCTCCTGCCACAGGTGCCCCAGCCCCACGCCCTTGAGCATGATTCCCCGCGAGATGAGGATGAACCACGTGCCGGGGATGGCGTTCGTCAGCGGCTGCAGCCACCCCGGCATGCTGGCGATGGGAAAGATCATCCCGGACAGGATGGTGGTGGGCATCATCAATCCCAGCAGCGCGCCCATCATGGCCGTGCGCTGCGAGCTCGTCACCGCCGCGATGAGCACGCCCAGGGCGAGCGAGGTGACGATGAAGAGCAGGCACTCCGCCAGCAGCAGGAGCAGGCTGCCGCGCAGGGGAACGCGGAACACGAACCAGGCGGCCGCCAGCACCGTCAGCACGTTCGCGAAGCCCAGGACGAGGTACGGCAGCACCTTGCCGGCGATGATCTGCCACGCCTTGAGCGGGGAGACGAGGAGGATCTCCAGCGTGCCCCGCTCCTTTTCGCGCGACAGCGAGATGGCGGACATCAGTGCGGAGACCACCGTCAGCACGAGCGCGATGAGGCCGGGGATGAAGAGGTTGACGCTCGCCAGCGTGGGGTTGAAGCGCATCCGCACGGCGGCGTCGATGCGCACCGCCCCGCCGCCCTCGCGCAGCCCGCGCTCGTACTCCTGCACGACGGCGGTGGCGTAGGCCTGCATGGTGGCGCCCGTGTTGGGGTCGGTGGCGTCCGTGATCACCATCACCGGCGCACCTTCTCCTCTCGCGAGCGCGCGCGCGAAGCCGGGCCGCAGCACCACGGCCTGGTCCACGCGCCCGGCCGCGAACGAGCGGGCGAGGGCATCGCTCGACGGCAGCACCTCCACCACGCGAAACAGGTCCGTCGCGGCGAAGCGGCTGCGCAGGGCCAGGGTGGACGCATCCGGCGCGGGATCCACGATGGCCAGGCGCACGCCCCGCACGTCCGTCCGCAGCGCGAACCCAAAGAGGATCACCTGCGCGAGGGGAAGAAAGAGCAGGATCAGCAGCGTCTGCCGGTCGCGCAGGATGTGGTGGAACTCCTTGACGATGAACCCCCGCAGCGCGTTCATCCGCCCGCATCCTCCTGCCTGGCCGCGCCCGCGGTTTCCGCAGATGCCGCCGTCTCCGCCGGGCGGGCAAGGCACACGAACACCTCGTCCATGGTCGCCGCGCCGAACTCGGCCTTGAGCTCGTCCGGCGTCCCCAGCCCCCCGATGCGGCCGGCGACCATGATGGACACGCGGTCGCAGTACTCCGCCTCGTCCATGTAGTGCGTGGTGACGAAGACGGTCGTGCCGCCCGCGGCCGCCTCGTAGATCATCTCCCAGAACTGCCGGCGGGTGATGGGATCCACCCCGCCCGTGGGCTCGTCCAAAAAGACGACGCGCGGCTGGTGCACCATGGCCACGGAGAACGCCAGCTTCTGCTTCCATCCCAGTGGCAGCGAGCCGACGAGCTCCTTGCCGGAGCGCAGCTCCAGCCGGTCCAGCAGCGCCTGCGCGCGCTCCGGCAAGGAGCTCGTCGGCTCGC
>DASQZE010000215.1:0-26599 GCA_035638875.1 Longimicrobium sp. | reverse complement strand
GTCGGCCACGATGCGGTAGCGGTGCAGCGGCGGCTTTACCCCCACGCGCAGCCCGGCGTAGATGTACGCGCCGAACCCCCAGCGGTCCTTGAGCTCGCGCGTGGCGCCGGCCATCACCGCCGCGTCCCATCCCGCCCCCGCCGCCAGCGCGAAGTAGCGCCCGTCCGCCAGCTGCCCCAGGTCGATGGGCGCGGGCAGGCCGTTCACCGCCACCTCCACCGCCTCTTCCACGTCCCGGGGAATGCCCAGGTTGCTCGCGACCTGGTTGGCTGTGCCCTTGGGAATGATCCCCAGCGGCACGTCTGTCCCCGCCAGCCCGGTAATCACCTCGCCGATGGTGCCGTCTCCGCCCACCGCCACCACCGCTCGGTAGCCGTGCGCCGCGGCCTCGTGCGCCAGCTTCTGCGCGTGCCCCGCGCCCTCCGTGTGCACCACGTCGAAGCTGGCGCCGCGCACGGCGAACGCGCCGGCCAGCAGGCGCAGCACGCGCTCGGTGTCCGTCTGGCCGGCGGCGGGGTTCATCACGATCAGCGTGCGCGAGCCGGGCGTGATGGCCGGCAGCGAAGACGCGGGTACGATGGGGGCGGTCAACGGCAGGGAATAGGGAACAGGGAATAGGGAATAGCCCGCAACGGCCATGCGCGCACGGCATCCGTACAAATTCCGGTCCCCTCCCCCGCGCGCGGCGAAGGAGGGGATCCGGCACCTTCTTCATCCACCCGTATCCGCTGATTCCGGCGGACGGGAATGCGCAGCGGTGGCAGTCCAGACCAGCGGGCGAAGCACCTGCCACGGGCGGGTAGATTCCTCACTCGTTCCTCGTTCGAGCGGAGGAGAGGAGAGGCGTCCCGATCCTCAGTGGAGGATGAAGGCCTCGTCCTTGGGGGTGCGGCGCTCCCACTCGCCGCGGGCCTCCTCGAAGCCGGGGCGGCCCATGATGCCGTAGGTGAGCTGCTTGCCCAGCTCCACCCCGGGCTGGTCCATGGGGTCGATGCCGTACAGGTGCCCGGCGTACACGGTGGCGATCTGCAGCAGCATGAACAGGCCGCCCAGCGAGTGCGCGTCCACCCGCGGCACCTCGAGGGTCATGTTCATCCGCCCGCGCTGGGTAAGGGCGGCCTCCGTGGCCAGCATCTCCGTGCGCAGCAGCTCGCCCATGCTGTGCCCGCCCAGGTACGACAGCTCGGTGTGCTGGGGATACGCGGACGGGATCTGCACGTCGTCACCGCCTTCCAGCTCCGCTAGAAAGGTGATGGTCTTGTCGAACGGGCCTTCCACGTACAGCTGCACCTGCGAGTGCTGGTCGGTGGCGCCCAGCGACTTGACCGGGGTGGGGCCGGCGAACACCTCGTCACCGCCGCGCGTCCGCTGCTTGCCCAGGCTCTCCGCCCACATCTGCCGGAACCAGTCCGCCACGTCGCGCAGGCGGTCGCTGTACGGCATCATCACGTGCACGTTGGCGTCGTTCTCCGTGTCCGCCAGGTACTGCAGCGCGGCGAAGATGCCGGCCGGGTTCTGCCGCAGCTCGGGCGTGTCGCAGCGCTCGGCCATCTCCTTGGCGCCGGCCAGCAGCGCGCGGATGTCGATGCCCACCATGGCGGCCGGGAGCAGCCCCACGGCGCTCAGGACGGAGAAGCGCCCGCCCACGTTGGGCGGCACGGGGAGGGTGGCGACGTCCTCTTCCTTGGCGAGCGCGCGAAGCACGCCCTTCTCGGGATCGGTGGTCAGCAGCAGGTGGCGCGTGTAGCCGTCGCCCAGCTCGGCGCGCAGGCGTTCGCGGATGATGAGGAACTGGCTCATCGTCTCGGCCGTGCCGCCGCTCTTGGAAACGACGTTGAAGAGCGTGCGGCGCAGGTCGATGTGGTCCAGGAACGCGCCGAACGTGGCCGGGTCGATGTTGTCCAGCACGTACAGCCGCGGATAGAACTCACGCTTTTCGTCGCTCAGCTCGTTCCACAGGGGGTGCTTGAGCGCCGTGCGCAGGGCGGTCGTCCCCAGCGCGGACCCGCCGATGCCCAGGACGACGACGTTGCTGAACGCCTGCCCCGCGCCGTCGGCGAACGCCTGGATGGCGTCCACGGTCTCGCCGCCATCGGCCAGGGCGTAGAAGCCCAGCTCCCCGCCGTCGCGGCGGCGGGCGGCGTCCTCGTGCGCGGCGCGGAAGCGGCCGGCGAGCCCGTCGAGCTTCGCCGGGTCGATGCCGCGCCCGCCCAGCCGCGGGGCGAGCATGTTGTTGTAGTCGAGCGTGATCGACATCGTCCCCGGGAGTGCGAAAGTGCGAAAGTGCGAAAGTGCGACCCGTCGCGGCGCGCACGCCGGGGCCCTCCCCCGGCCTCGCTTAGGCTCGTCCACCCCCTCCCGCAAACTGCGCGGGAGAGGGTGTAGACTTCGAACAGGGTATCCTCACAGTGGCGGGCACGGGTCCATGGCCGAGTTCAGCGATTCCCCCTGCTGTTGCTGGCTATTCCCTATTCCCTATTCCCTATTCCCTGCAGTTTCAGGCTGTAACCTGTACCCTGCCCCCCGTAACCCGCAGTTCCGCCCGTCACACCTCCACCTCCAGCCCGTCATACGCCGCGAACACGCCGTCCGGCAGGCGCGCGTCCAGCTCGGCGTGCGACACGCGGTGGCTCAGGTGCGTGAGGTACGTGCGCTCGGCGCCCACGGAGCGGGCGGCCTCGACGGCCTCTTCGACGCTGAAGTGCGTGGGGTGCGGATTGCCGAACCAGAGCGCGTTCAGCACCAGCACGCGCACGCCGTCCAATGCCCGCGCCGTGCGCTCCGGCAGCGACTTGCCGTCCGTCACGTATCCCAGGTCCCCCACGCGAAAGCCGTAGACGCTCAGGGTACCGTGCGGCACGGGCAGGGGCGTCACCATCATCCCCGCGACCTCCAGGGGCTCGTACGCGTGCAGCGTGGTGAGCGTGGCCTCGGGCTTGGACGTGCCCTGCAGCGGCCGCACGCGCGGGTCGAACACGTAGCGAAAGCGGTCGCGCAGCGTCGCCTCGCAGTCCGCCGCGGCGTACACCCGCATGGGCGCCTTGGAACGCTCGCTGAACACGCGCACGTCGTCCAGGCCGTGCACGTGGTCGGCGTGGCAGTGGGTGAACCAGATGGCGTCCACCATCCCCACCCCCGCGTCCACCAGCTGCAGCCGCAGCTCCGGCGGCGTGTCCACCAGCAGCCGGCGGTCCCCGTCGGTGACGAGGGCGCCGTGCCGCATGCGCCGGTCGCGCGGGTCCGTGCTGGTGCACGTGGCGCACCCGCAGCCGATCACGGGCACGCCGAAGCTCGTGCCGGTGCCCAGGAAGCGGAGCTTCACTGCAGTGCGAGAGTGCGAAGTGCGAAAGTGCGAAAGTAAACAGCGTCCCCGATCGCACCCTCGTAGTTACTCTCGCACTTTCGCACTTTCGCACTTTCGCACTTCGTCATCACACCACCGAGACCTGGATCAGGTTCGTCGTGCCGGGCTGGTGCATGGGCAGGCCGGCCGTCACCACCACGCGGTCGCCCGGCTTGGCCAGGCCGCGCTTGATGGCCTCGTCGCGCCCGCACGCCAGCATCTCCGTGAACGACGCCTCTACCGAGCACACGATGGGGATCACCCCCCACACCATGGCCAGCTGCCGGTACGTGCGCTCGTTGTCGGTAATGGCCAGGATGGGCACCGGCGGCCGAAAGCTCGACACCACGCGCGCCGTGGATCCGCTGGTGGTAAAGGTCAGGATGAGCGGCGCCTTGAGCCGGCGCACCGCCTCGACCGTGGCGCCGGCGATGGCGCGCTCCGTGGGCGTCTTGCCGTCCTCGCCCGGATCGATGGGGATGTCGTAGTGCGGGCCCGCCTCCAGGATGTGCGAGTCCTCGATCTCCTGGGCAATGCGGTCCATGGCCTGCACGGCCTGCACGGGGAACTTGCCCGTGGCCGTCTCGGCGCTCAGCATGACCGCGTCCGTTCCGTCGATGATGGCGTTCGCCACGTCCGAGGCCTCCGCGCGCGTGGGGCGCGGGTTCTCGATCATGCTTTCCAGCATCTGCGTGGCCGTGATGACCGGGCGGCTGCTCTGGTTGGCGAGCTGGATCATCCGCTTCTGCGCCAGCGGCACCCGCTCGAACGGGAGCTCCACGCCCAGGTCGCCGCGGGCCACCATGGCGGCCGACGACACCTTGAGGATCTCCGGCAGGTTCTCCAGCGCCATCCCCTTCTCCACCTTGACCACCACCAGCGGCCCGTCGGGGGGGATGCGGCTCGTCAGGTCCTTGACGTCCTCCGCCGACCGGACGAACGACAGGGCCAGGTAGTCCACCTCGTGCTCCAGGGCGAACTCCAGGTCGCGCAGGTCCTTTTCCGTGAGGGACGGGATGCTGACCAGGGTGCCCGGGAGGTTGATGCCCTTGTTGCTGGTGAGCTCGCCGCCGTGGATGACGCGCATGGCCACGCGCGAGCCGTCCACGTCCTCCACGATGAGCTCCATGAGCCCGTCGGCCAGGAGCACCACGTCGCCCACCTCCACGTCCTGCGCCAGCTCGCGAAAGGTGGTGGGAAGCTCCCCCGGCTGGTGGTCGCCCTCGGGCGCAAAGACAATGCGGTCGCCGGGCTTGAGCTCCACGGGCTCGGGGAGCACGCCCACGCGGATCTTGGGGCCCTGCCGGTCGCCCAGCACGGCGATGGGGCGCCCGGCGCGCACGGAGGCCTCACGGACGTTGCGGATGGTTTCCGCGTGCCGCTCCAGGTCGCCGTGGCTGAAGTTGATGCGGGCCACGTCCATCCCCGCCGCGATGAGCGAGTCGATGCGCTCCGGCGACCAGGAGGCGGGGCCCAGCGTGCAAACGATCTTCGTGCGTCTCTGCATCGTGAACGGACGTCCAGTTTTCGGCTCGATGGGCGGGCGGCAAGGACCGGACCGCGCCGCCCCCGCGCGAGCGAGGTAACTTGCCACCTCCACGCCGCCACGCAAGGGCGCGGCCGGACGGGAAGCAGAGTTGGTAAGCAACGCTTACAAAACAATGGGCGCGGAGGTCCATCGAGGGGGCCCTCCCCCGGCCTCGCCGAGGCTCGTCCACCCCCTCCCGCAAACTGCGCGGGAGGGGGTGTAGACTTCAACGGGGTCATCGGCGCGGTGGCCCGGGCTCGTGCCGGTGCTGGGTTTCTCGCGCCTTGGTGCGGACGGGCGCCAGGGCTAGACCGGCGCGGGGGAGGCCAGGTCGGCGGGATCGACGGTGCCTGCATCCTCGCCGGCGGCCAGGCGGGCACGGAGCGCGCGCGGGGTGCGCCAGCCGGGATCACGGGCGCTCGCCTCGTCCAGCAGGCGCCCGCCCAGCACGGGGTCGCCCCCGGCGAGCGCCACGTGCGCGGCGCCGAACCAGCACGCCGCGTCCGCCGGGTTGGCCGCCATCCCGTGGCGAAAGTGCGCCAGCGCCGCCGGGGCGTCGCCCGCCGCCAGGCGGCAGCTGCCCAGCTTGTACGCGCGCGTTTCGGCAGGCAGGTACAGGTCGCCGGGAATCCACTCCGTCACCACCCGCGGGTCCATGGATTCCCGCACCCGCCCGTACGCCTCCGCCGCCTCGTCGAAGCGCCCCAGGGCCAGGAGCGCCTCGCCGCGCAGGAAGTGGGCGAGGGACTGGAAGGCGAACGCGGCCAGGCTGGCCTCCACGTGCGCCAGCGCCTCCGCGGGCCGGCCGCTGTGCACGGCAAGCGCCGCGCGCATCGCATGGGCGGACGCGCGCTGCGGGCCGGGATGCCGGGGGTCCGCGGCCAGGGCGGCGAGCTCCGCGTCCGCCTGCGCGTGGCCGCCCAGGTACCACACCGTTTTCGCGCGGTAGTAGCGCGGCCACGGGTCGCCGGGGCGGGCGGCGATCTCCGCGTCCAGCAGGGCCAGGTAGCGGCGCTGCTTGGCCGCGAGCTCCTCGTCCGGGCGGGCGCTGACCAGGTGCGTGAGCCGCAGCCGGTGCGTGCTGCGGATTTCGTATCCCGCCGCGCGGATGGTGTCGCCGGGGCGCTCGTGCACGCGGCCCACGTAGCGGATGCGCGGGTCGCGCCGGAACAGGCGCACCATGCCGATGGGATAGCGCTCGGTGCGCCCCGTGGCGGGATGGCGCACCACGTCCTCGCGCTCGATGAGAAAGCCGCCCGTCTCCGGGCCTGCCTCCGCGGCCAGCGCCCGCATTTCCCCGCCCCCCATCAGCCGCTCGTCGGCGTCGATCACCACGATCCAGTCGCCGCCCGCCGCGTGGAGACCCACGTTGCGGGCGGCGGCGTAGTCGTCGTTCCACGGGTGATGGAGAACGGTGCAGCCGAAGTCCCGCGCGATGGACACGGTGTCGTCGCGGGACCCGGTATCCACCACGACGATCTCGTCGGCGGCGTCCCGCAGCGAGCGCAGGCAGCCGGGGAGAAAGCGCGCCTCGTCGCGGGTGATCAGGCAGGCGGAGATGCGCACGGGGAACGTGGCGGGCGGGGAGACCGACGGACGCGCCGCGCTGCCGCGGCCCGTCCGGCGAACGCGGCTCAGGAGTGGTAGAACGCGGCGAAGGCCTGCTGCTCCGGCGCGGGGATGGGACCCGTGAGGCGCAGCTCGGCGGCGAGCGCGTCCAGGGCGGCGTTGAGGTCGGCGGCGGCGGCGGCGGGCTCGCCGGAATCGATCGGCATGGGACTCCTGGGATGAGGGAAGGATGGATCCGGGAGACGGGAAGGGCCCGGACCTGCCAAGCTGGGCCCGCGGCCGCACCGGGTCAAGCGTCTCGGTGCGCGCTTTCGCGGCGAGGCCCTCCCCCGGCCTCGCCGAGGCTCGTCCACCCCCTCCCGCAAACTGCGCGGGAGGGGGTGTAGACTTCCACGGAGGCATCGTCGCGGGGGCGGAACGCCTTGAAAGCTGTGGGCCGGCGATGGACGATCCAGCCGACGAAGCGAAGTCCTGGCAGAGCGAATGAATTCGCCGCAACGACCACACGATGTCCGCCTGCGCGGACCATCCGTCACGGGGGAGTGCCACGCCGGCACGGAGGACCCGGAACCGCTGAGACCGGCGGCTGCTTTCCGTAGGCTTTCCGCGGTCGTTTCTTCGGCTCAGCGGCTCCGCCGCCCGGCTCCGTCAGGCGCGCAGGGCGCGCATCTCCGCCAGCAGCTGGGGCAGCACCTCGCCGGCGGGACCGGCGAGAAAGACGTCCGTCGCGTGCGTCAGGTCGGAGGGCTCGGGGTTGATCTCGATGATCAGCGCGCCGTGGCGGCGGGCCACCAGCGGCAGCTCGGCCGCGGGCCACACCGTGCCGCTGGTGCCGATGAGCAGCAGCGCCTCCGCCCGCTCCGCCAGGTCCCAGGCGCGCGCCACGGCGTCCGTGGGCAGCATCTCGCCGAACCACACCACGTCCGGCCGCAGCGGCGATCCGCATTCCGGGCACGGCGGCGGCTCCTGCTCCTCGCCTTCCGCGTAGGGCGGCAGGGGGCCGGCGTACGGGTGGCCGTGGTCCAGGCACTTTACCCGGCGGATGTTGCCGTGCAGCTCCACCACGTCCGACGATCCCGCCTCCGCGTGCAGCCCGTCGATGTTCTGCGTGATGACCACGAGCCCGGGGACCAGCGCCTCCATCTGCGCCAGCGCCTCGTGGCCGGGATTGGGGCGCGCGTCGCCCACCCGCTCGCGGCGCCACGCGTACCAGCTCCACACGCGCCGCGGGTCCGCGCGAAAGCCGGCTTCGGTGGCGAGCGCCTGCGGATCGAAGTTGGACCACAGGCCTTCCATGGCGTCGCGAAAGGTGGGGATGCCGCTCTCCTTCGACATCCCCGCTCCGCTGCTCACCACCACGCGCTCGGCGCCGGCCAGGATGCGCGCCGCGCGGCGCAGCCCCTCCGGCGTCATGCGCCCTCCCCGTGGAACTCGGCCACGACCTCGATCGGGCCCACGATGCCGCCGTTGAAGTCATCCATCTCCTCCGCCGGGATCCAGTATTCCTGGTGCATGCGCGCGCCCGCCGCCTGCGGGGGCCAACGGGCCAGGACGTCGCTCCGCACCTGGAAGCGCGTCACGAATCCCGCGTATCCCGACGCGGCGTCCTGTATGTTCCAGTCGCGGGCAATCTGCACGGGTACGCCTCGTTCGCGACGGGGTAGAAGATCGGCTGATGGGGCAGACGAGGCGGGAACGCCGTCCATCCGCCCTGCTCGATCAGGGCCCGCTCCGCGCGGCCGACGGGACGCCAGAGGACGGTGGTTTCGGGATCGGTGCTCATCATCCTGCGATCGGTTCGTTGGCCGGGATTTCTTCTCACGCGGAGGAAGTGGAGGTGCGGAGATCTGCATCCGCGGTACTCCGTTCCCTCCGCCTGAGAACGTTCTTCCGCGGATTCCGCCTGGTCATCCGGGTCCGGGTCCCGCGGATTCGACGGCGTAGCGGCAGAAGACCTCGATGTACCGGCTTCCGAAGCGGACGCGGGTGATGTCGCGGTACCGTATCCACCAGCTCTCGTATTCCCAGCGGCCCGCGGTATCGATGTGCTGGATCTCCACCTCCTCCCGGCCGGCCGTGTGCAGGGCGCCGACGAAGAACCCGTCGTCCGCCTCCTCGCACTCCACGCTCACCCGCTCGCCGCGCGCGTGCAGGTCCGCCAGCAGCTGCGCCCAGGCGCCCAGCCGGAGGTCCGGAACGGTGAGCGGGACCGGCAGCAGCGACTCGTCCGCCAGGATCCGCGCCACGAACCCGTCCCACGGGCGGGAGTGGACCGCCGCCACGTCCTTCACCCGCACCACCGCCCACCCGTCGGGCAGCAGGAGGTCGGGGTTGATGACGTGCACCAGCAGCAGCGTTCGCCCCATCGCCAGGGGAATGCCGTCGATCGCCTCTTCGTACGGCGGATGACGGTCGATCCGCACGGGCCGGCCGTCCGCGATGGCGGCCGCGAGCGATTTGCGCAGGGAATCGGTCATGGATCGATCCGGATCAGGAGATGCCGCCGCGCCGCACGATCTCGCCGTCGACCATCGTCAGCAGGCAGCGCATGTCGCGCAGGGCCTCGGGTTCGCAGTCCAGCGGATCCAGGTCCCAGGCGACGAGGTCCGCGTCGTAGCCGGGGAGCAGCCGGCCCTGGCGGTTCGACAGGCCGGCGGCGTGCGCGGGCCCTTCCGTGTACGCCCGCAGCGCCTGCTCGGCCGTGATGGCGTTCTCCATCCACCACCCCTCCCCGGGCGATCCGTCCCATCCCACGCGGCGCACGGCGGCAAACAGGCCGATGCGCGGATCGCACGTCTCCACCGGCACGTCGCTGCCGAACGCCAGCGTCATCCCCGCGGCCTGGAGCGGTGCAAACGCGTAGGCGCCGCGCGACCGGTCGTGGCCCCAGTGGCGCTCGGCCGTGGGGATGTCCGTCACCAGGTGCACGGGCTGCATGGAGGCGACGAGCCCCGACGCGCCCGCCCGCGCCCACAGGTCCGGCGGGCACAGCTGCACGTGCTCGATGCGGTGCGGCATGGCGGCCACCCGCGGCGCGCCGCCCAGCACGCCGACGGCCAGCTCCACCGCCGCGTCGCCGATGGCGTGCACGGTGGACGCGATCCCCGCCTCCGCCGCCTTCCGCACGTTCTCGCGGAACACGTCCGGCTCCAGCGTGCAGATGCCGGTATCGTCCGGCCCGCCACCTTCGTACGGCTCGCGCATCAACGCCGTGCGGGAACCGAGCGCGCCGTCCAGGAACATCTTTACCCCGCCGATGCGGATCCACGGACCGCCGAACCCGCTGCGCAGCGCCGCGCCGATGGCGTGGTCCAGCCGCGGCAGGGGGATGGACTGCAGCACGCGCAGCCGCAGCACGCCGCCCTGCTCCATCCCCGTGAAGTCCTCCAGCCCCGTGACGTCCACCGAGTGCACGCCCGTGAGCCCCAGCCGGTGCGCCTCGGCCTGCGCCTCCAGCAGCGCCGCCCGCACGTCCTCGGGGGATTCCTCCGGGAGCTGCGACTCCACGAGGCGCACGGCCTTTTCCAGCAGCACCCCCGTGGGCTCGCCGCCCGCGCCGCGCACGATCTCGCCGCCTTCCGGGTCCGGCGTGTCGCGGGTGATGCCGCAGCGGCGCAGCGCCTCGCTGTTGACCCACGCGCCGTGCAGGTCGTGGCTCTGCAGGAACGCCGGCCGCGCCGGGCAGACGCGGTCCAGCGGCTCCCGCGTGGGCAGTCCGCCCCAGCGGTTCCGGTCCCATCCCAGCCCGCGCACCCACCCCTCGCCCGTGCGCGAGGCTTCCGCGACGGCGGCGAGGCCCTCGTCCAGCGAGCGAGCGGCGTTCAGGTCCACGCGCCGGCGGGCGAGCGCCCACAGCGTCAGGTGCACGTGCGCGTCCGTGAGCCCCGGCGTCACCACGCCGTCGATGCGCTCCGTCCGCGCACCGGGGAGGGCCGCCGCGCGCACCTCGGCCTCCGTGCCCAGCGCGGCGATGCGCCCGCCGCGCACCAGCAGCGCCTGCACGGGCGGATGGTCCCCCAGCACGTGGATGCGGCGGGCGATGACGATCAGGTCGGGCGCGATGGCGTTCGGCACGTCGACGGGAGGTGGCGGGTGGATGACGCGTTCCGGTACCCGGCGAAGATGTGGGTGCGGGCGGGGGATCGGCAACGGGGGGAGTGCGGATTGGAGAGATGGAGTGAAGCCTGAGCGGCTAAAGCCGCCGCAACAACAGCGGAAAGCCTCACAAACTGCGTGAGGCTTCAACTGCATGAACGGCAACTGCCGATCTCACCCGATTCCGGAACCCGTGCCGGTGGCGTGGCGCTCGCCCGTGACGGACAGTCCGCGCAGGCGGACTTCGTGTAGTCGTTGGCGGCGAATTCATTCGCTCGGCCGGGGCACGGCGCCGCCCCGATAGCCCATCCAGGCGTGCGTCGAAGGAGACGATCGCGATCCATGGGCGGCCGCGCAGCAGGTGCCTCGCCGCACCCGCACCTTGCGACCGCGCGCACGGGCCGCGATTTTCCCCGGTCTTTTACGACGGTGAGAATGGACTACGAATACATCGAGCACCCCGAGCGGCTGTCGGCACTGGTAGAGGAGCTCCGCGGCGAGCCCCTGCTGGGCGTGGACACGGAAGCCGCGGGCTACCACCGGTTCTTCGACCGGATGAGCCTGGTGCAGCTTTCCACGCGCACGCGCCACTTCCTGGTGGATCCCTTCACGGCCGGCGACCTGGCCCCCCTGGGGACGCTGTTCGCCGATCCCGCCGTGGAGAAGATCTTTCACGACGCGGACTACGACGTGCGCATCCTGGACCGGGACGCAAACCTGCGCATCTCGGGCCTGTTCGACACGCAGATCGCCGCGGCGTTCCTGGGCGAAAAGCAGCTGGGCCTGGGCAACATCGTGGAGAAGTACCTGGGCCTGAAGCTCCCCAAGGAGTTCCAGCGCGCCGACTGGGCCGAGCGCCCCCTTTCCGAGGGGATGAAGGAGTACGCGGCCACGGACACGGCCCACCTCCCCGACCTGCGCGACCGCCTGCGGGCGGAGCTGGAGGCGCGCGGCCGCCTGCACTGGGCCGAGGAAGAGTTCCTGCGCCGCGAGCAGACCCGCTGGGTAGAGGGCGAGGACACCCGCGAGGCGTACATGAAGGTCAAGGGCGCGCGCGACCTCACGCCGCGCGGGCTGGCCATCCTGCGCGAGCTGTACGCGTGGCGCGACGGCGTGGCGCGCGAGCGCGACCAGGCCACGTTCCGCGTGCTGGGCAACCAGGCGCTGCTGGAGATGAGCGCCTCGCCCCCCGCCAGCCAGCGCGACCTCCCCTCCGTCACGGGGCTGAGCGACGGGATGGCGCAGCGGCGCGGGCGCGACATCATGGAGGCCCTCCGCCGGGGCCTGGCCGTGCCGGAGGAGGAGCTGCCGCGCTGGCCGCGGTCGCCCCGCTTTGAGCGCGACCTGGAGCTGGAGGCGCGCGTGGAGTCCCTGCGCGACACCCGCACCCGCGTGGCCGAGCAGCTGGGGCTGGATCCCGGCTTCCTGATCCCCCGCGCCACCATGGAGGAGATCGGCAAGGCGCGGCCGGCGACGCTGGAGGCGCTTGAGGCGGTGCAGGGTGTGCGGCGCTGGCAGGTGGAGGCCGTGGGCGACGCCATGCTGGCCACGCTGCGAAAGAAGTAACTGCAGTGCGGTAACTGCAGTGCGAAAGTGCGAAAGTGCGAAAGTGCGAAAGTGCGAGAGTAACCGCGGCGGACCGTGCTTCGTGACTGGATGAGGAGACACCGGATGCGCCGGACGAGCGGCGCCGTGGGATACCTGGAGGAGACTGGACGATGAGGAGCATCAACGACGACCACGGCCGCCCCTGGGAGGCCGTCGCCATCGCCACCAAGGTGGCGCACCTGCGGGACGGCGCGCAGCTCGGCTTTCGCCTCACGGGCGACCCGGCGGCCGACGTCATGGCGCCCATCACCTTCAACAGCATGGACGCGGCGGAGTTCGCCATCCGCACCATGAGCGAGAAGGAGCTGCGGCGGCGGCTGGAGCTGGCGAAGACGGCGGCGGGCGTGGCGTGAACTGCAGGGAGTAGGGAATAGGGAATAGCCTGCGAACTGCGGGTTACAGGGGACAGGTTACAGGGGACAGCCCCCAACGGCAGGGATGCCGGTGGGGGCTGTCGTCGCGTGGGGGGGCAAAGTCCCGGCCGAGCGGCTGAAGCCGCCGCAACGACTGCGGAAAGCCTCATTCACAAACTACGTGAGGCTTCAACGGCTTCAGCGACAGCCTCGGCGGTGGCGTGGCACTCGCCCGTGCTGGACAGTCCGCGCAGGCGGACGTCGTGTAGTCGTTGCAGCGAATTCATTCGCCCGGCTCGGACTCGGCCTCCCTGCTGTTCCTTCCCCCTGCCCAAACGACCGGCGGGAGAGCCGCGCCTCGCGCCGCTCCCCCGCCGTCATCCGTTGCAGGCCGTACCCTGTAACCTGTCCCCTGTAACCCGCAGTTCAGCCGTTCACGGCCGCACCAGCCGCCCGTCCATCACGTCGATCACGCCCTGCGACGGGCCGCGGGCACCCTGCAGCCGCGTAGCCGTCTGCCCGGCCTGGCGCATCACGCGCAGGATGTTGCCGCCCAGCACCTTGGCCACGTCCGCGTCGCTGTAGCCGCGGCGCAGCAGCTCCGCCGTGAGCCAGGGAAAGCGCGACACGTCGTCCATCCCCTCGGGCAGGCTCGTCACGCCGTCGTAGTCGGAGCCCAGGCCCACGTGGTCGATGCCCGCGACCTTGACCACGTGGTCGATGTGGTCCGCCAGCGTGCCCACGTCGCCGCGCGGCACGGGGTTGTCGCGGCGCCACTGCTCGTACGCGCGGCGCGCGGCCTCGGGATCGTTGGGGTTCTGCTCGCGAAAGCGGCGCTGCACGTCGAACATGTTGCGCATCTGCGCCGCGCCGCGGGGCTCCACGAAGCCGGAGTAGAAGTTGATCATCACCACGCCGCCGTTCGCCTTGACCAGCCGCAGCACGTCATCCGGCACGTTGCGGGGATGGTCCGCCAGCGCGCGCGCGGAGGAGTGGGAGAAGATCACCGGCGCCTCGGACACGCGGATGGCATCCGCCATGGTCTCCGGCGACACGTGGCTCAGGTCCACCAGCATCCCCAGCCGGTTCATCTCCCGCACCACCTCTTCGCCAAAGCGGGTCAGGCCGCCGTGGCGCGCGGAGTCCGTGGCCGCATCCGCCCAGTCGATGGTGCTGCTGTGGGTGAGCGTCATGTAGCGAACGCCCAGCTCATGGAACTGGCGCAGCACGTCCAGCGAGTTCTCGATGGCGTGCCCTCCCTCGATGCCGATGAGCGACGCCACGTGCCCGCCGCGGTGGATGCGCGCCACGTCATCCGCCGTAAGCGCCATCTCCAGCTCCGGCGACTGCTCCGTCATCCGCTTGATGAGGCCGATCTGCGCCAGGGCGAACGCCGCCGCGCCGCCCTCGTCGATGCGCTCCACGGGGACGTACGCAGCCCAGAACACCCCGCCCACGCCGCCCTGCCCCAGCCGCGGCACGTCCGTGTGCTGGCGGGGGAGCGGGCCGTCGGGGTTCATCACGCTGATGTCGCCCTGCGCCTTTTCGCGGATCTCCCAGGGAAGGTCGTTGTGCCCGTCGATGAGCGGGGAGGCGGCGTGGATGCGCCGGGCGCGCTCCAGCAGCGCGGCGTCCTGGGCGGCGGCGTCGCACGCGGGAGCCGACAGCAGGGCCGCGGCGGCCACGATCACTCGGTGGTTCATGTCGTCCGGTTGCAAGTGGATCGGGATCGCTAGCGCGTGACGAGCCCGCGGAACACCCCGGCGGTGCGCAGGGCCAGCGCCTCGGAGCGGCCCACCCACTCCACCTCGGCCGTCACGCGGCGGCGCTCCACGAAGTTGTCCTGCACCACGGGCGCCGACGCGAACTGGTCCCCCAGGGCGGGCGGCACCAGGAGCAGGAACTCCTCCCGGCGGGGCTCGGAGGGGTTGCCCCAGCGGCACCGGGCTGCGGGCACGCCCCCTTCCCCGATGAGGGTGGCCACGGACGCCGGCGCCGTGTGCCCCCCAATGACCGTAAAGGGCTGCACGGCCTCGCAGTACAGCTCCGTACGCACCCGCTTGCCCGCGGCGGCGTCGCCTTCCACCACCAGGCGCTCGAAGCCGGCGGAGCCGTAGGCATCTTCCGGCGCGGAGCCCGCGGGCTGCGGGTTGGGCGCCTCGACCTCCGTTTTGCCGGCGGCCTGCTTTTCCACCAGCGCCTCGTCGCGCGGCAGGGGCTCCTCGTCGTCGCCGCCGATGCCCAGCAGCAGCACCAGGGCCAGCGCGCCCACGACGCCGTACGACACCAGCGCCCAGGGCTGGCGCCACACCGGCACGGGCGCGCGGCGCTCTACCCGCCGGCGGTCGTTGCCGCGCCGGTCGCCGGCACGGGCCGCGCGCGCGCCCTCGTCTGGGCCCTGCGCGGGATCCTGTGGTTGCTGCGGGTGGGGCTGCGACATGGGAATTCCGAGCGAGGGGTCAGCGGACGGGAATCGTCCGTTCCTGTGCTTTGGTGTTGGATGCCGCCGGAAAGAGAAGCGTTTGGCCGGGTCCCGCGCAAGCCGTGAGGGGTGCAGAGATCGATCCGGCGCGGCGGATGGATCGCGCCGGCAGCGGAGAGCCCCCTCCCCCTGGCCCCCTCCCCCGCTTCGCGGAGGGAGGGGGAGAACTTCGATCGCGGCAGGACGGATCCCGCCCGCAGCGGAGCGCCCCTCCCCCGGCCCCTCCCCGCTCGTTCCTCGCGGAGAGGGGAGAGCTTCACCCCTTCACGGCCACCGTGCCCGCGTGGCACTCGCCCGCGGCGGACAGTCCGCGCAGGCGGACTTCGTGTGGTCGTTGCGGCGAATTCATTCGCTCGGCCGGACGCCCCGCGCCGCGCCGATACTCATCCACCGTCACTTCCGCACTTCCGCACTTCCGCACTTCCGCACTTCCGCACTTCCGCACTTCCGCACTTCCGCACTCGTGTACTCCAGCAGCGCCGCCGCGGCGCGCTCAGCTCCGCCATTCGGGCTCCGCGCGCGAGTCCATCAGCACCTCGAATGCCTCGTGGCGCACGGCGGTGCGGCCCATGATCTCGCCCGGCTCGCGCGCGTGCGACGCGGCGTGCTCGGGGCTGCCCATGTACCGGCGAAAGGCCTCGCGATCCTCCCACGCGGTCAGGAACGTGTGCGTGGCCGGGCCCGCTTGCGGCCGCAGGAGCTGCAGGTACAGGAACCCCGGGAACCCGTCCACCAGGCGGGACCGCTCCCGAAAGTGGCGCTCCAGGCCGGCCTGGTCTTCCTCCGGGACCGTCAGGTGGGAGATGAACACGAACATCGGCTCCCTTCAGTCATCCGCGGGCAATCCGGCCAAAGAAAGCGCCCGATCGTGCCCGCCGCAAGCATTCATATTTTTCGCCAGCGCGTTCTACCCCGCCCCGCCGGCCCCGGTTCGCCACGCGAACAGTGCCAGCGCGCCCACCACGGGCGCAGCGTCGATCTCGCCCGCCAGCACGCGCCGCCGCGCATCGTCCTGCGAGATGCAGCAGACGCGCGTGTCCTCCGCGTCGTCCAGCTCCTTTTCCCCCGCCCGCCGCGCGTCGCGAATGACGACGGTGTACAGCCGCGTCGTCTGCCACGAGGGGTTCAGCACCAGGCAGCCGATGCGCTCCGGCTCGCCCCCCGCGTACCCCGTTTCCTCCCGCAGCTCGCGGACGGCCGCCTGTTCCGGCGTCTCGCCGGGATCGATGATGCCGCTGGGCACCTCCAGCGTCACGCGCTGCACGGGGTGCCGCCACTGCTCCACCATCACCAGGTCGCCCTCGGGCGTGAGGGCGATGACCGTCACCCCGTCCGCCGCCTCGGCGATGTGGAACCTGTGCTCCGCGCCGTCCTGCGGCGACCGCGCGCGCAGCGAGTGCGCGCGAAAGATCTCGAAGTCGCCCTCCTGCTTCCGGCCCAGCACCTCCCACGGCCGCGGGCGCTGCTCGTCTGACATCAACCCAGTGCGTGAGTGCGGAAGTGCGTACGTGCGGGAGTGGCGTGTGCCTGATGATAATAGTCGCCCGCCGGGTCAGACATCCCCCGCGGGCGACCGGCATTGCAGCAGCGACGGCATGAGCCCGCCTGCGGACCCGCACGGCAGCCTTCGCAGGGACTGCGCCGTGCCCGGGGCACACGCTTCTTCAGCCCTGGACAAAGTGTCTGCCAGGTTCGTGCACATACCAGCCAAGTGGTTGCACGGCACATCGTTTGCCACTGCACAGACACGTGGGATGAACACGACCCTGTACTCACGGGAGGTGCTGAATGGCAGATGACGTAGCGGGCAAGGCCACCCACCTGGGCGGCAAGCTCAAGGAAGGGCTCGGCGACCTGCTGGGCGACCGGAGCCTCAAGACCGAGGGCCAGCTGGACCAGGTAGAAGGTGCCGCGGAGCAGGACGCCGCCCGCGCCGAAGAAGCGCTGGCCGAGGCCAACGCCCGCCGCCTTGCGGCCGAGCAGGCCAAGCGCACCCTCTGACGGCGCCCCGCGCCCGACGATCGCGGACCCACGCCGCCCCCGCCCACACGGCGGGGGCGGCGGTGTTTTGGGGGGATTGACGCGGGCTCTCTGCACCGGCGGGGCGCCCCTCTCCACCCTCTGCCGGCCTCCCGGCGAGAGTGCTTGCCGTTCCCACCCGGTGTCTCGGGGAGAAGGACAGCGATCACCTGCGAGACGAATTCGCCGATCGATTGGGGCACAGAAGAGAGGGAGCGGGCGGGAGCGAACGGCCGGGCGAGACAGGAGCGATCGCGGCTTCGCGGCTGCAGCTGCACGCTGTCGGCCTGCGCCGACACAACTACGGCCACCCGCGAGGATGGCCGCAGCATCTGCCGCCTCGCCCAAAAACGGGGGCGGGCACGGCCCGTATGGGGCGGGCCCGATCCGGCGTGCAGCTACTCCCGCGCCAGGGCGCGGCGCTGCTGCTCGCGCTCGGCTTCGCGGGCAGCCTCCTGGATGGCTTCGCGGGCCTCGCGCAGCATCACGTTGAACGCCTTGACGGCCGTCTTGAACGCGCCGGCGCGGCGAAGGGTGGTGCTGTCCACGCCCAGCAGCGCCGTGATGGCGCGCCGCAGCGAGCGGTCCGACTGGTAGCCGCTGGCGTACGCGGCGCCGTACACCGTGCGCCCGGGGTCGTCCAGCAGCATGCAGGCGAGCAGCACGCGCATCCATGCCTGCACGGCGCGCGGCGGGGGCAGCTCCGCGCGGGTGCAGCGCTCCGTGAGCGTGCGCGAGCTCACCCGCAGCCGCGTGCCCAGCTCCGGCGCCTGGCCGCCATCCGCCGCCACCTCCGCGGCGGCCATCAGGATCTGCCGCGCGTCCGAGCGCACGAGCGGCGACAGCGTGGGTTCCAGCGCGCGCTTGAGCGGCCGCGCGTGCGCCTGCTCCAGCCGGCGGCCCAGCGCCAGGGGCGCCACCTCGCGCCCCAGCGACACCACCTCCGACACGCCCCACTCCACCAGCATGTTCACCTCCGGCGCCAGCTCGCGGCGCAGCTCCATGGCCGCCACCACGGGCACGGAGGGGAACCGCCGCAGCAGCTCGCGCAGCCACGGAAACCGCTCGCCGGACCGGGCGCCGGCGTACGGGTCCACCACAACCATCGTGGAGGGCGGCGACTGCCGCAGCGCATCGTGCAGCTCGCCCCAGCCCACGTGGCTCACCATGGCGAACGGTCCCTCCACGTGGCGAAACACCGGCAGCAGCCCCGGCTCCATCAGGAACACGGGGCGGCGGTCGTCGCCGATCGTGGGCAGGTTTGTCGTATCCGGCGCGGTCATCTCCGGCTGGTCCTGCCTTGACTTGTGGGCAAAGTGGACGACAGAATGTCCTGCGGTGCCGTCGTTCTGCTCCCCATCCCGCTCCCTGGAGATGAATCCCATGAAGCTGTTCCGCCTCGCCGCGCTCGCCGCGGCGGTGTCGCTCGCCGCCTGCACGTCATCCCCGACGGATTCCGCCACCACCGCACCGACGCCGAGCTTCGATGGCGGTGGCGGGATCGGCACTGGCAACTATCACGATGACGGCATTCGTGACGGTGGGACTGCTGTGCCCACGGATACGGTCGCGCGCGGTCCAGGAATGCTGGGATCAGGTAACTAACGACTACGCGGCTCGGCGGTTGATCAGTACGCCCTCGGTAAACAGCTCGGGGGCACTCTTCAGGGTGGCAACGAATCGGCCGGACAGCGTCTCTTGGCCGGCTTTCTTGCGCTCAGAATACATCCCCTTTTGCTCCGCGTGCTGCCGCTGGCGCACTGCGGATAGGGCGGCCTCGGCCTCAGAGGTAACGTCGGCTTCGTTGCGTTCGCGTGCTGCGGATTCTGCACGCATCAAGAACTGCTCTGCCATCGCCCATCGATTCAAGCTCCAAGCACCGAGGCCCAAGTGGTAGAGCGCGCGGGGAGCCAGCCGGGCAGCAGGTACTTGCTGCTCCACCGTAACCGCCTCCTGGGCGAGCTTGGTGTATAGCTCTTCCTCACCGCATGCACCGGCCGCCCGCGCCGTGGAGGCGATTACGAGCAAGCGTTCATGTGGCTCGGTGAAATGCCCGGAGATTTCCAGGAATACCGGCAAGGCACGACTGAACTGCCCGTGCTGCATCCAAAGCACGGCGACATCGTGGGCCAGCGCAAGTAGACGGGGGTGGCCTGAGCGGTAGACTTCGAGGGCACCCCGCGCATGCTCTTCTGCCGCTTCGCGACTGCCGGAGTACGCGGTCGCGACGAAGAGATCGTGCAGCACTTCGCCTTCCCGTTCGCGTAAGCCGTGCTTCTTTGCCACTCGCAATGCCTGTGTGTGCATCTGGATAGCGTGCTTGTAATTGCCCGCTTCAGCATACGTATTGCCCAAGCTGTTCAGCGCGAGTGTCCGCGCTTCCCAATCTTTTGACGTTGAAGCGGCGCGCTCTGCCCGCTTCAACCACTGCTCGGCTTCTTTCGGACGCCCATGGATGCGCAGCAGGCGTCCAGCCATCCACGAATACCGCGACTGCTGCGGCCACGAGAGCGCGGCGGCCTCGGCAAAGGCGAGCGCGGTGGCAACGTGGCCGCGCTCCAGGGCCCAGTCCGTCACGCACAGGCACGTCCGCGCGAGGGTTTCGGCCGAGGCTTCGGCGGCCCTGGCCAGCTCGCCCACCAGCACCGCCAGGGGGCAGCGCACGTCGGGCTCCCAGGTGTCCATCAGCAGCTCCGCCTCCCACTCCTCCATGGCGCAGGGCTCGAAGAGGTCGCCGCGCAGGGCGGGCTCCTCGCCGGCCCACATCAGCACGCTGCGCAGCGTCTGCCACACCGGGAGCGCCACGTCCGGCGCCAGCTCGCGCACCACGTCCGCCCCCCCGACGGCACCGCCGGGAATGGTGAGCGGCGTCGTGAAATCGGCGGCGCGGGGACGGTTGGACCGGCGGGCGCGAGCGGCCATGGTGCTGCCTCCGATGAGGTTGCGGCGTGATTTGAGAGGGGGCATGATCGCGCCGGGGCGTGCCCCAGCGTTCCGGCCTATTTTAAGCGCGGTTGCCCGGCCAGTCTACACCAGAAGTAGACCGCCCCGCATGCGCCATCAGGCGCACAGCATCTGCCCTTGTGCGACGAAAGAGGACAAAGTAGATATGTAGCGACGTCTACTTTGGCTGATAATCCGCAACGCAAGGACAGGCGAGATGAGCGATCGTCCGCAGACCACCATCGACCGCCTTCGCGAGGCGGTGACCATTCGCGTGCAGGCCACATCGTTGCGCTCGGTGGCGCGGCAGGTGGGGATGAGCCCCAGCGGCCTGGACAAGTTCCTCACGGGCGGCATGCCCTACCAGAAGAGCCGGCGCAAGCTGTTCGACTGGTTGTCGCGAGAGCGGGCCAACCTGGGCGCGGAGCACACGGTGGACGGCGTGGCGGCGGCCCTAGCGTCGCTGGTGCGCGACCTGCCGCCGGACCGCCGCGAGCGGGCGCTGCTCGCGCTGCTGGACACTCTGCGCGGCCTGTACGACACGCACACGGACCATGCCCCCGGCTGGCTGGGCGAGCTCAGCCGCAAGGCCGCCGACGGCACCGCGTTCCCGGAGGACGAGGTGCCGCGCACCGCCCCCGCCGCGGCAATGGCCGGGGTGGCGTGAGCGCGAAGGGGTGAGGAGGGATGGGGCGGGACGTGCGATGGGGAATATCGGAACGAGGCAGGGCCCGAGGCGCCCCCACCCGGGCTCGCATTACTCGCCCACCCTCCCCCAAAAAGCCCTGGGGGAGGGTTGCGGTACGGGCGAGATCGTGCTGCAGGGCGGGCGGGCCATGCAGTTGCGGTTCTACCTCCCCCAGGGCTTTTTGGGGGAGGTGCGAGCCTCGGTGAGCGGTGGGGGCGCCTGGGAGCCCGCCACCGCGACGGATCTCATCCGCAGCTTCTCTCGTCCCCCCCGTCTGGCCGGAGACCCCCGCGCTCCGTACCTTGTGGGCCGAGGGAAATCATCAGCTTCGATGACGAAAATCGGCCAACCAGGAAGACAGGAGGGGCGGAGATGCCTACACGCAACGCGAGCGCGACGTGGGAAGGCGGGCTGCAGGGGGGCAAAGGGAGCTTCCAGGGCGAGAGCGGCGTAATCAGCGGGAGCTACTCGTTCGGCTCGCGGTTCGGCGACACGGGCGGCACCAATCCCGAGGAGCTGCTTGCCGCGGCCGAGGCGGCCTGCTTCAGCATGGCGCTGACGCTGGGGCTGGAGAAGAGCGGCACGCCGGCCACCAGCGTGAGCACCGACGCCGCCTGCACCGTGGAAAAGATCGGCGAGGGCTTCAAGATCACCACCATGCGCCTGAGGGTACGGGCCGTGGTCCCCGGCCTGGAGGACTCCGCGTTCCAGGAGATCGCCGAGGCCACCAAGGTCGGCTGCCCGGTTTCGCAGGCGCTGGCCGGGGTGAGCATCACGCTGGAAGCCTCGCTCGGCTCGTAGCGCTCAAGGCCGATCGATCGTGAAGGGGGAGCATCCATCTCGGTGGATGCTCCCCCTTCCGCGTCTCCCTGTCGCGGGCCGATACAGCCCCGTCGCGGCGCGCCCCACGGCACGGGACGATGGACGCGTCGCGATGGCATCCACCAAAGCGCCGATTCTCCAGTCCCGGCGCGGAATCCGGCCCGCGGCGAACGGCGGATGCGGTGCCGCGGCGAAAACGGGAACGGAGCGTGCGGCGAAAAACGGGAGAACGGCCCGCGCGGCTTCGCGCACGGCCGGGATCCTGTCTGCCGCCTTTCTCCGGCGGCGCCCCCAGCTCACCCGGGAGGCCCCATGTCCGTCCTCGATCGCATCCGCGAAACGTTTGGTGGAGCAAGCAGCGCCGCGCCGGCCGGACCAGGGCTTTCGCGCGGCGACGTGGAGCAGCGCCTGGCGGGTCCGCAGCGCTCGCTGGCGGGGCAGAACCTGTCCGGGGCGGACCTCGCGGGGATGGACCTGTCCGGTGCCGACCTTGCCCGCGCCGACCTGCGCCGCGCCGTGCTCAAGGGCGCCGACCTGTCGGGTGCCAACCTGGCCGGCGCCGAGCTGGCGAACGCCGACTTCACCGGCGCCACGCTCACCGGGGCGGACCTGAGCCGCGCCTGCATGCAGGAGGCCGACTTCACGGGTGCCAGGATGCAGGGTGCCATCCTGCGCGATGCCAACACCCTGCGCACCGGTGCCCAGAGCCCGCCCGTGCTGGAGAACGCCGACCTGGCCGGCGCCGACGCCACGGGCGCGGACCTCACCCGCGCCAACCTGCGCAACGCCGTGCTGACCCACGCGCGCTTCGCGGAAAGCAGCCTGCATCGCGCCGACCTGACGGGCGTGCGGGCGGCCGGTGTGGAGATGGGCGGCGCCAACCTGCGGCACGCCGTGGCGGACGGCGCGGACTTTACCGGCGCCGGGCTGGAGGCGGCCGACCTCGCCAGCCTGCAGGCGTTCGAAGTCAAGTTGGCCGGGGCACGGCTGGCGCGCGCGAACCTGTCCGGCGCCAAGCTGGAGCGTGCGGACCTGACCGGCGCCGATCTCACCGATGCCATCCTGGAGGACGCGCGCCTGGGCTCGGCCGTGCTGCGTGGCGCCGTGCTGACGCACGCGGACCTGGGCGGGGCCGACCTGGTGGGTGTGGAGATGGAGGGCGTGGACTTCAGCACCTGCCACAACCGGCCCCGGCAGGCAGCCGCGGCGGGGGTGTAGGGGTCCGGAGAGGCCCGCCCCCGGCCTCGCTCAGGCTCGTCCACCCCCTCCCGCAAACTGCGCGGGAGGGGGGGGTAAACTTCGACGAGCATCTCGGCGTGTTGCAAGATCCCGCAACGCGACGCAGTTCTCCCCCTCTCCGCGAGGAACGAGCGGGGAGGGGGCCGGGGGGAGGGGCGCCCCGCCGGTGCAGGGAGCTGGCTTCCCGTGCACGAGCCGGGTTCTCCCCCTCCTGCCCGCGAAGCGGGGGAGGGGGCTCCCAGCCCGCAGAGGATCCTCGCCACGGTGCACCCCCCCGCACTTCTCCCCCTCTCCCGCCCCGTCAGCCCTGCTTCGCCATTCACCCTACTTCGCCGGCGCCACCTCGAACTGCACGATGTTGGAGCGGTGCCCCGCCTCGTACCGGCGCTCGCCTTCACGGGGGATGTGGTGCTCCCACAGCACGGCGTACGCGGTGTACGGGCCGGCGTTGGTGGACGTCGCCGTCCACGACGCGCCGAAGCGCAGGGAATCTCCCGCGGCCAGCTCCACCACGCTTGGAGTGCGGATGCACGTGGTGCCGCCGCCGGGCGGGTGCACCACCGTCTTGTCCGGCGCGTGCACGTAGAACTCCACCTGGCACTGCGTATCGAACTCCAGCCGCACCGGCTCGCGCCTTGGGTTGTGCAGGAACGCCGTCATCCGCAGCGAATCGCCGTTGTCCAGCGTGTCGGAGGGCGTGATGAGCAGGCGCACGGGCAGGTCGGCCGTGTGGCTGCCGGCGCTGGGGCACGCCGCCAGCGACAGGGCCAGCAGCGCCGGCGCGGCAAGACGAAGAAGTCGGGTCATCCCGTGACGATGCGCAGCTGAAAGCGGGGAATGGCGGCGCGGAACGACGATCCGTCCGGCCGGTACATCACGAAGTATCCCTCCATGTGCCCTGCCGGCGCCCGCAGCACGCAAAAGCTCTCGTACTCGTGCACGCCGCCGGGCGCGATCACGGGCTCCTGGCCCACGACGCCCTCGCCCTGCACCTCCTGGTCGCCGCCGGAAGGGTCGTGGATGAACCAGTGCCGCCAGCGCAGGTGCGCCGACGCGCTTCCCACGTTCTCGATGCGGATGCGGTACGCAAACACGTAGCGCGGCTCCGACGGATCCGAGTGCCGTTGCAGGTAGAACGGCGACACCGTGATGCGAACGCCCTCGGTGATGGCGTAGAACAGTGCGCGTGCGCGGGGCGGATGAGCCTTCATGGGCCGCACGATAGGCCGCGGGGGGCGGCGGGTCAACGCCCCTTTGTCTCCGGCGGCCCCCGCGATGTAGATTGTGCGGCGTCCCCCAGACGCATCGGCGCCCCCCCGACTACCCGACGAGGACGCACCATGGAGCACCTCAAGGCGCTCATCCGCGACGTGCCGGACTTTCCCATGCAGGGCATCCTGTTCCGCGACGTGACTCCGCTGCTGCGCGATCCGCAGGGCCTCGCGCAGGTGGTGGACGCGTTCGCAACGCGCTACCGCGGGCAGGGGATCGACGCCGTCGCGGGCATCGAGTCGCGCGGCTTTTTGTTCGGCGCGCCGCTGGCGGTGGCGCTGGGTGTGGGGTTCGTGCCCATCCGCAAGCTGGGCAAGCTGCCGGCGGACAAGATCTCGCGCGAGTACGCCCTGGAGTACGGCACCAATTCGCTGGAGGTGCACCGCGACGCCGTGCGCGCCGGCGAGCGCGTGCTGCTGCTGGACGACCTGCTGGCCACCGGCGGCACCGCCCGCGCCGCAGCCGAGCTGCTGGAGGAGCTGGGCGCGCAGGTGGTGGAGACCGCCTTCGTCATCGAGCTCGCGTTCCTCAACGGCCGCCGCGCGCTCGACGGCCGCCCGGTGCACGCCCTGCTGACCTACTGAGGCGACGCATCCGCGGGACATCAGGGGACAGGCGAGATGCGTGGCGCCCGTTGCATCTGCTTGCCTCGCAATGATTTGCACCAAGCTTGAAGCCCCGTCCCGGCCACCGGACGGGGCTTCTTTCTGTTGATTCGAGGCGGTCCGGATCGCTGCCCGAGCATCTGCCGGCGTCCCCGCAGGGGGACTTCATGGGCTTGTTGCAGCGAATCCATTCGCCCGGCCGGGACTTCGCCTCATCATCTCCCCTGCTTCGGCCCTCCCCTCCGCCTCTACGCCTCCGTCGTGTCGGGGCGTGCGCTCCCCGCCTGCTCCGGCATGATCCGGCAGAGTACATCTGTTTGGCACGATCCTTTCGTTCCCCGGCTCCCGGAACGTGACGCTAACCCTTTGCACAAGCGCCACCTATGAAGCGGATGGATCGATTGCGCCGGGCCATGCTGCCGGCGTTTGCCGTGGGATTGATGGCCGGTGGGGGCGGGGCCTTGATGCAGGCCAGCCCGGCGGTGGCCGCGCAGAACCTGGTGCCGGCGGCGGCGCCCGCGTCCGCGGCGTTCTCCATCACGGTGGACCTCTCGGACCGCATGCTGTACGTGATGGACGGCGGTGAGACCGTGCGCGAGTACCGCGTAGCGATCGGCAAGCCGCAGCACCCCACGCCGCGCGGCAGCTTCCGGGTGCAGCGGTTGATCTGGAACCCGCGGTGGGTTCCGCCCGATGCCGAGTGGGCCAGGAACAAGAAGGCGCGCGAGCCGGGCGACCCGCGCAACCCCATGGGGCGCGTAAAGATCTTCTTTCGCCAGCCGGACTACTACATCCACGGCACCCGCGAAACGGATTCGCTGGGCGAGGCCGAGTCGCACGGCTGCATCCGCATGCGCAACGCCGACGTCATCGCCCTCGCGCGGCTGGTGATGGAGAACGGCGGCGCCAACCGCACCCCCGGCTGGTTCCAGCGCGTCATCAACCGCGTGCGCAGCACCCAGGAGGTGCGCCTGGCGGATCCCGTGCAGTTCAGCGTCCGGGCATAACGCCTCGGCTCGTGATCACCCGGCGGGCCCCGCGATTCGTGCGGGGCCCGTCCGTCATTCGGATGGATGCCATGCACCTCGTCCAGATCCTCCTGCCGTTGCGCGACAACGACGACAACCCGTTTCCCCGCGAGATGATGGATGCGGTGCGCCACGACCTGACCGAGCGCTTCGGCGGGGTGACGGCGCACCTGCGCGCGCCCGCTGCCGGCGCGTGGAAGGATGATGACGGCGACGTCGCCCAGGACGACGTGGTGATCGTGGAGGCGGTGGCCGACGACCTGGACCGCGCCTGGTGGGCCGACTACCGCCGCCGGCTGGAATCGCGCTTTCGCCAGGACGATATCCTCATCCGCGCGACGGAGATCGAGCGGCTGTAGGGGGAGGGGAGGGCTCGGTGGATGTGTGAGGCGGATGGGCTCGGTGGATGGGGGTCGTTCGATGTGGCGCAGTCCCGTCCCCGGCGATTGAAATCGCGGCACCGAAAACGTGATGTCGGCCTGCGCCGACGGGTCCGGCGCGGGCGGGTGCCGTGGGGCACGCGGACATCCTGAAGGCATTTCGCGGCGCGCACAGGGCTCGTGCGCGCCGCGAAGTTCTCCCCCTCCTGCCCGCGAAGCGGGGGAGGGGGCCGGGGGGAGGGGGCCCTCCGCCCGTGCCGGCACTCCGCCTCGCCAGCACCATCCATCTCACCTCCCCCAGGGGTTTTGGGGGGAGGTCGCGAGGAACGAGCGGGTGGCGGCGCTCGCCGGAACGCCGCTCGACCCACGGATCCATCACACCCGCAGATCCGGCACACCCGCCGCTCCGTCACGCCTGCTGCGGCCCCGGCGGCGTGTGCGGCGGCACCGCGTCCGTCGCGGGCACCGCCCCCGCGTCCGTAACGGGAACGGCCCCCGCGTCCGGCACCAGCACCGGCGTCTCGCGGCGGTTCCACTCCTTGCGCTCCTCGTTCGGCTCGAAGTACAGGATGCGCACGGCGACCACGAGAATGGCCAGCAGCGGCGTGGCCACGAACAGCGCCAT
>DASQZE010000214.1:0-6525 GCA_035638875.1 Longimicrobium sp. | reverse complement strand
AAGTGCGAAAGTGCGAAAGTGCGAAAGTGCGAAAGTGCGGAAGTGCGGAAGTGCGGAAGTGCGGAAGTGCGGAAGTGCGGAAGTGCGTCGATGGCCGGCGCGCTGAGTTGGTGTCGGCGGAGGCCGACAGTGTGAAGTTGTAGCCGCGAATTCATTCGCTCACCTGCCCGCACGGTGCGACTCTATGCCGCGCCGGATACTCCCCGCCCGCTCCGCATCCGCATCCGTCTATTCGGCGCTCCGCATATGGATCCAATGAAACGAAAACGGGAGGCGCGCTGGGCACCTCCCGTCCAGCGATCCTCATCCGCGGATCCTCATCCGCAGATCAAAAGACTCGTGGGTCAGGTCACGTTCTGCACGATGGGGACGTCGAAGGTGCCGCTGGTCACCTGCACCGTGCGCGGATCCTCCTCCTCCCCGAACGCCTCCATCTGGAACGTGAACGTGCCGCGCGCGCGGTCGCCGTTGATGGAGGTGATGTTCACCGTCCCGTTGACGGAGGTGTAGATGGCGTCCGCGTCGCCCCCCGCCACCGCGCCGATGAAGAAGATCGCGCCGAACGGGCAGTCCACGTTCCCCGTGGCGCAGGTCACGGAGCCCACCTCGGGGTTCTCCACCGACAGCAGGAACTCGTCCGCGCGCGCCAGGGTGCCCGTGCGCGCGGCATGGGCGAACACCGCCAGCGCGTCGCCGCCGGCCACCTGCCCCGTGGCGCCCACGGCAAAGGTGCCGATGTCCGGGCGCCGGCGGTTGAAGCGGCCCGTGGCGTTGTACGTGCCGGCGGTGTCGCCGGAAAAGGTGAACGACAGCGTCCCCTGGGGCGCCTCGTCGGAGTTGGTGGCGCTTTCGCAGGCAGAGAGCGCCAGCCCGAAGGCGGCGGCGATCGCCAGGGCGCGTACGCGGAAGATCATCAGGATCACTCTCGGTGATGGAGGCCGGGCGCGGCGTGGTGCCGGCCCGGGCGTGCTCACCCCGCGTGGGGAGGGAGCACGAGGGTAAAGGCGGCGCCGGTGCCCCCGCCGCCGCGGGCCGTCAGGTCGCCGCCCATGGCGCGGGCCAGGCGCCGCGAGATGGCCAGCCCCAGCCCGCTGCCGGGCTCGCGCTTGCTCTTGGTGCCCGCGGCAATCTGCAGGAACTCCTCGAACACCGCTTCTTCGCTGCCCGCGGGAAGGCCGGGGCCCGTGTCGCGCACCTCCAGCCAGGTGCGGCCGCTCTCGTTGCCCGCCACTACGGCCACCTCGCCGTGCTCCGTGAACTTGACGGCGTTGGAAAGCAGGTTGACCAGGATCTGCCGCACGCGGGGCGGGTCCACGCGCAGCAGCGTGTCGCGGTGCGGATCCACGTCCGTGCGCAGCTCCAGCTTCTTGCTGCGCGCCTGGGGCTCCACCGTGACCAGCGCCTCGTCCACCAGGTCGCCCAGCGTCACGTCCTCGTGGTGGAACTCCATTCGGCCCGCGTCCAGCTTGGCCAGGTCCAGGATGTCGTTCACCAGCTGCGACAGGTGGCCGCTCACCTGGCTGATGCGCTCGATCATCTCCAGCTGCTGGCCGTTGAGCTCGCCCACGATGCCGTCCGCCAGCAGCTCGCTGTAGCCCACGATGGCCGTGATGGGCGTTCGCAGGTCGTGGCTCATGGCGCTGAAGAAGCGCTCGCGCCGGAACGCCGCATCCGTCAGCCGCCCGTAGGCCCGGGCGTTCGCCAGCGCGGCGGCCGTCTGCGCGGCCAGCATCTCCGTCACGGCGCCGTCCTGCTCCGCCCGCGCCCCGTCCGCCCACCCCACGGCCAGCGTACCCAGCGGCTCGCCCCCGTGCCGCAGGGGAACGCGGAGGGCCGCGCCGCCCCCGGGGAGCTCCGCCCGCCGCATCTCCTCGCCCTCCTCCGCTGCCAGGGTGGCGACTGCCTCGCGCTGCGCGTCCGCGCCGTCCTGGCCGGACCAGGCGTGCGGCTCCGCCAGCAGGGGCGTGTGCAGGGCCACGGCGTCCGCGTCCAGCACGGCTACCACCCGGCCGCAGAGCATCCGCCAGATCTCCTCCATGTCTACCACGCCGGCCGCTTCTGCACCAAAGCCGCAGAGCGCCTTTAGCCGGCGCGCGCGGCGCTCCCAGTCCACGCCCGTGCCGGCGGCCGCCGCGTCCGGGGCGGCGAGGGTGGAGCGGGAGTTGCCGTCGGGCATGGCGAGCCTTTCGAGATCAGGGGACCGGGTGCGGCGCACGGTTGCGTGCGCCGGCGGCGCGGGTCGGCTATCTTGCCGCCCCGATTTCCGCATCCGGCCCGCCAACCGCAAGCAGAAGATGAGCCTTCCGCCGCTCCGACTGAGGAAGAACGAAGATCGCAGGCTGCGTGCCGGTCACCTGTGGGTGTTCAGCAACGAGGTGGACGTGCGCGTGACGCCGCTCACCGAGTTCGAGCCCGGCGCCCTGGTGGAGGTGCAGGATGCCCGCGGCGCGCCCATGGGCACGGCGTACGTGAATCCCCGCTCCCTCATCGCCGCGCGGCTAGTGAGCCGGCAGCGCAACCGCCCCCTGGACGGCGACCTGCTGCGCCGCCGGCTGGGCCGCGCCCTGTCCCTGCGCGAATCGCTCTTCGATCGTCCCTTCTACCGCCTGGTCTACGGCGAGGGCGACGGGCTCCCCGGCCTGATCGTCGATCGCTTTGGCGACGTGCTGGTGGCGCAGGTCACCACCGCCGGTATGGAACGCGTGAGCGAGCAGATCGTGGACGCGCTGCGCGAAACCGTGCGCCCCGCGGGCATCCTGCTGCGCAACGACACCAGCGGCCGCGCGCTGGAGGGGCTGGAGAGCTACGTGCGCACGGGGTGGGGCACGGTGCCCGACGTGCTGGAGATCGAGGAGAACGGCGTGCGCTTCGAGGCCCCCGTCACGGGGCAGAAGACGGGGTGGTTCTACGACCACCGGATGAACCGGGCGCGGATGGCGGCGTACGTGCGCGGCCGGCGCGTGCTCGACGTCTTCAGCTACGTGGGCGGCTGGGGCGTGCAGGCCGCGGCCGCGGGGGCCAGCGAGGTGGTGTGCGTGGATGCATCCGCGCCGGCGCTGGAGTTCGTGGAGCGCAGCGCGGCCCTGAACGGCGCGGCGGACCGGGTGCGGACGCGGCGCGCGGACGCCTTCGACGCGCTGATGCAGCTGGCGGCGGACGGCGAGCGCTTCGGCGTGGTGGTGCTGGATCCGCCGGCGTTCATCAAGCGCAAGAAGGACGCAAAGGCGGGCGAAGAGGCGTACCGCCGCGCCAACGGGCTCGCCATGGAGCTGCTGGAGCCGGACGGCATCCTGGTGAGCGCGTCGTGCAGCTACCACCTGCCGCGCGAGGGGCTGCAGGACGCCATGCTGCGCGCCAGCCGCCGCCTGGGGCGCGAGCTGCAGGTGCTGGAAGAGGGGCACCAGGGCCCGGACCATCCCATCCACCCCGCCATCCCCGAGACGGCGTACCTCAAGGCGTTCATCGGCCGCGTGGCGTAGGGTCGGCCGTTCGGGTTTGATCGTGCGGTCCGGCTTGGAAGGATGGGCTCACGCGGAGACGCGGAGGACGCGGAGAACAGATCGAGAACAGCAACAGCAATTCGCACACGGAGGGAACAGAGGTAACAGAGAGAAGTGCCGGTCGTCCTCCGGTCCCTCCGTTCCTCCGTGTGATTTCGATCCGTTTGTCGTCTCTGCAGTTCTCCGCGTCCTCCGCGCGATGTAAGACTCTGGGCGCGCGGTGAACCTGAGAGTGTGTTTAAGAAACTCTCCCCACGATTGATTTCCTGAGGAAGGCGCCGCCGGAACCGTTGCCCGGGTTGGATCCATGGCGCCGACCGAAGGATCTGGCCCGCATCACCGGGGGCTGGCAACTCGGCGGGAGGCCTGCCCCTCGGTCGCGCGGAGTAGATCCTTCGGTCGCGCGCAAAAGATTGTGCGCGTTGAAGTTGCCGGCGTGCGCTCCCTCAGGAAATCAACCGCGGGTGTCTTGCGAAGTACGATTCTTAAACACCCTCTGGGGACGGTGTAGAAACGCGAGAGGAGCCGCGGGGCGTGCCCGCGGCTCCGGCGAAGGCGTTCAGCGGCTAGCGGGCGATGCCGATGCTGAAGCCGATGTGGAAGGTCAGAAGGTCGGTGTCACTGCGGGTCGGGTAGAGGGTCACGCTTCCGTCGGAGTTCTCCACGATGTCGCCCTCGCGAAGGTACTCGGCCTCGCCGTTGTTGTGGTAGCGCACGCCCACGTCCAGGCTCACGGGCGACGCGCCGCTGCGGACGGGGATGTACAGCCCCGCGCCGCCGCCGTAGGAGAAGCTCCAGTCGTCCTGCTCGGTAAAGCTGGTGTCGTCGTCGTAGTACTCGTCGCCGTAGTAGTAGCCGTCGGTGTCGTCGATGGTAGTCGTCGTCCACAGGAACGAGTATCCCGCGTAGCCGTTTACGTAGGGCCGCAGTCGCCCGTCCGGCAGGCCCACCTGCGGGCCCACGCCGATCCACGCGACGTTGTTGCTGGTGCTCGCGTCCGTAAGGTAGCCGTAGCCGTCCTCCACGGTGAACTTGTCGTAGCCGTAGATGGCCAGGCCGGCATCCACGCGGAGCGCCACCTGGGTGTTCACGCCCAGCGCGCGCAGGTAGTGCAGGTCGCCGCCCAGGCCGCGGTCCACCTGGTCGCCGAACTCGCCCTGCGGCCGCGCGAGGGTAAACGTGCCGCCCAGATAGTTGCCCGTGGGCAGGCGCTCGTCGTAGTAGTACTCGCAGTCGTCGTAGTCCGGGTCGCAGTCATCCTGCGCGCGGACGGCGGAGGGCACGGCCAGGAGCACGGCCGCGGCGGCGAGGAGGGTGTAGTGCGCACGCATGGTTCACCTCGGGATGAGGATCGTTCGATTTCAGGAGAGTGGACGCGGCCTTCGGTGCGCCGGCGATCCCTCTCAACAGCATCGGGAGTGCCCGGATTGCGGTATCAAGGCATCTCGATGTGCGCCATCGGGTTAGCGTTTCTTTTCTGCCACGGGACTGATACGCGGTGTCTCACCCGGAGGACAGCGGACGCGCGAAAGTGGCCTACGTCCTGGGGAGCGGACCGGCCGGGTATTCGATACAGCTTTCTACACGAGCAGGGGAGACGACGCGATGGCGGTGGAGATCACGGGACGGTACGCCGGGGGCTTGAAGGTGGACGTGCGGCACGGGCCCTCCGGGGCGGAGCTGCGCACGGCGGCGCCGGTGGACAACAACGGCGACGGCAGCTCGTTCTCGCCCACGGACCTGCTGGCGGCGTCGCTGGGCGCCTGCATGGTGACGGTGATGGGCATCTACGCGGAGAAGAACGGCATTCCGTTCGATGGCGTGGAGTTCCGGCTGGAGAAGCACATGCGTGCGGACCCGCGGCGGGTGGATGCGCTCCCCGTGACCATCCGCATGCCCGCCGCGTTGGACGAGCGCCAGCGCACCACGCTGGAGAACGTCGCGCGCACCTGCCCCGTGCACCGCAGCCTGCTGCCGGAGATCCGCAGCGACGTGCAGTTCGTGTATGACGTGAGTGCGTGAGTGCGTGAGTGCGGAAGTGCGGAAGTGCGGGGGATGCGGGATGCGGGACGCGGGGACCGTCGATGGGGGCGGGGCCCCGGCCTGAGCGGCTAGTCTAAAGCCGCGGCTGGGACAGCGATAAGCCCCGTCTCGGCTCGCTGCGCTCGCCGAACGAGGCTTCAACTGCGTGACAAACGGACCTCGCCGCCACCGGGAATCCGCCGATGCGGCGAGGCACTCCGTGCGTGACGGGAGTCCGCGCAGGCGGACTTCGTGTAGTTGTTGCGGCGAATTCATTCGCTTGGCGGGAGGCGGAGGGCGTGCACTGATCTCGATTCGGCCGTCTACTGATCTCGATTTGGCCGTCTACGCTCGCGCGATCTCGGCCAACGCCGCCGGGTGCTCTTCCTCAACACAAAACCGCCCCTCCTCCCCGACGTGCGGGAGGAGGGGCGGTGTCGTACGGGGCTACGCCGGCGGATCAGGCGCCGCCGTCGGAGAGGCTCATGGTCCACAGCCAGTCGCGCCGGGCGCGCGACACCTCGATCACCGTCTCCGGCTCGTCGCCGATCTGCACGCGCACGAAGCGGTACCGCGTGGGCACCTCCACCGTGTAGTCGGCACGCGACGCGGCGGCGTTGCGCACCAGCAGGCCGTCGGAGGTGGGCACCAGCGTTTCCGACCGCCGCCCGGCCACCACCTGCCCCGAGGCGCTGGCAATGTCGCGGATGCGGATGGTGGCCCACCCCATCCGCTGCCGGCTCTCGAACTTGAGCAGCACGTAGTTGCCCGCGGGGTTGAACTGCACCGCCTCGGACATCCCCGGCGGCAGCACCGGGCGCGTGGGACGGCGCGGGGCCGCCGTGGCCGCCGGCGCGGCCGACGGCTCGGCTTCCGCCACGGGGGCGGAGGCCGCGGCCGGGCCGGCGGCGACGGCGGCCCCGCGCCGTCCCACGCGCCCGGTGCTGCCGCCGGGGATGTTCGAGGCGGTGCAGTTCAACCCCGCGGGCAACTACGTGCTGCT
>DASQZE010000213.1:0-4984 GCA_035638875.1 Longimicrobium sp. | reverse complement strand
CATGCTTATCGGGCCACTGCGCGTGGCGATGTGATGCCGGCGCTGTACGCTCGTCCTCCCGGTCGCGTTCCATCGGATCGCCCCCGAATGAAGGTGGACGGATTCGGCGGCCGCGATCCCGGCTTGTGGCGGGGCGGGCACGCGCTATGTTCCCCTCGCCCAACTGCTTGCGCCGAACGAAACGAGATCGCCTTGCTCCGTCTCTCCGACCTGCTGGCCGCCATCCCCGCCCGTCCCGACGCGGCGGAGCTGGTCGCCGGCTTCGTGCCCCCGCCGCGGTTCGCGGCCAAGCGCTTCGGCGACTACCGCCCGGATCCCAACCATCCGTCCCAGGCCGCCGCCGTCCGCCGCCTGCGCGAGGTCGCGGACGAGCTGCAGGCGTCGCAGGGTGGATGGGCACGGTTCCGGGCGGCCCTCGGCGGCCCGGCGCGGGGGAGCGGCGTGTACCTGGACGGCGGCTTTGGCGTGGGCAAGACGCACCTGCTGGCCTCGCTGTGGCACGCGTCGCCGGCGCCGAGCGCGTACCTGAGCTTCGACGAGCTGGTGTACGCCATCGGGCTGCTGGGGGTGGAACCTGCGCGGGCGGCGTTCCGCGGCATGCGGCTGGTGGCCGTGGACGAGTGGGAGCTGGACGATCCCGGCAACCTCAAGCTGGCCCTCGCCTTTCTCCGCGGCGCGCTGGCGGACGGCGTTCGGGTGGCCACCACGTCCAACACCGTGCCCGACGAGCTGGGCCGCGGCCGGATGGACCAGAAGAACTTCGCGCTGGAGATCGAGGAGCTGTCGTCGGCGTTCGAGGTGCTGCGGGTGGAGGGGGAAGACTACCGCCACCGACGCTTCGAGGCGGATCCCGGCCGCGCGTACTTCCTGGATGCGGACGTGACGGACCGCGCCCGCCGCGGGGCCGGCCCACGCGCCTTGGACGTGGGCTTCGACGCGCTGATGGCCGGCCTGGGCGACGTGCATCCCATCCGCTACCACGCTGTGGTAGAGGCGATCGGCGCGCTGGTGGTGGATGGGGTGCATCCCATGGCGCAGCTGTATGACGGGCTGCGCTGGGTGCACTTCATCGACAAGCTGTACGACAACGCGGTGCCGTTCGCCGCCACGGGGCAGGGCGGGCTGGGCGAGCTGTTTCCCGCCGAGTGGCTGTCGGGGCCGTACGGCAAGAAGTTTTCGCGCTGCCTGTCGCGCATGGAGGAGATGCTGGGCGAGCGGCGGGCGGAGGGGGAAGGGGAGCGGCCTCACCCGGAAGGCCCTCGCCCGGAAGGCCCTCACCCGGAAGGCCCTCACCCGGGTTCGTAAACCTCACCCACCCTCTCCCACAAACTGCGTGGGAGAGGGTGTACACCCCGGTGCCGTCGCGTTGGCAGCTTTTGGGCGATGGCGTGGTCCCCTCGCCGCGCGACGGGGGCCCTCTCCCCCGACCGCCTTTTCGCTCGTTCCTCGCGACGGCGGTCGACCCCTCCCCCAACTTCGGGGGAGGGGTCGTGCTGGGGCGAGTTCCGGGCGCGTCGCGAAGGCGTGCGGGGAAGGGGTTCTCCCCCGTACGGGGCGGGAATTGGAGGGTGCCGACGGGTGGCAGTACGGGTACAAGGGGGCCGGGGTGAGGGGCCCGCCCGGGGCCGGCGGTCCCGGCGCCGTTGCCGTTCTCCCTCCCCGCGCCGTTTACGGGGGAGGATCGGGGAGGGGGGCGCTTCGCTGCCGGCGCGAACCGTATCCCGGTGACGTCTCCATTCTTGATCGCATCCACCCACGAAAAAGCCGGCTCCTCTCGCGAGAAGCCGGCTTCGTCATCCTTCATCCATCCCGTCCGCGCCCTCAGTGCTTCTGCGTGGGGTGCGCGTCGGGGGTGGCGTCGCGGAGGACCATGTCCGGGTACCCGTTGTCCGGGTTGCCACCCTTCTTGAGGATGCGGTCCACCGTGCCCGGACCCCGGTTGTACGCCAGCAACGCCAGCTCCTCGTCGCCGTCGTACTTCTTCATCAGGTCGTCCAGGTACTTGAACCCGATGCGCAGGTTGGTGCGCTGGTCGCGCAGGTCCCGCGGCGTCACGTCCGGGTCGATCCAGCGCGCCGTGGCCGGCATGAGCTGCGTAAGGCCCATGGCACCCACGTGGCTCGTCGCCGCGTTCTTGAAGGCGCTCTCCGTGCGCACCAGCCCGAACGCCAGGTCCGGGTCGATGTTCTCGGCCAGGGCGATGTCGTAGATGTCCTCCGCCAGATCGCGGGGAATCGTGTACGACGAGTAGCGCGCCACGTTGCGCTGGATGACGGTGTCGCGCTCGCTGGCCTTGCTGTCGGCCACTTCGACGCGCGCCTCGCGCCACGCCTGGCCCACGGCGCGGTCCGTAAGCTTCATGTCCGGCAGGCGCGCCACCTCGGGCATCAGGGCCTGCCGCTCGTGCGACGGGTCCGTGCGCATCTGGTTGTTGCGCGCGATGGCCAAGGGCGTCGCCGCGCCCATCACCGTCAAGCCGATGACGCCGTGGCGCACCGGGTTGCGGCGCAGCCGGTCCATGGCGCTGTTGCCGCGGCGGCGCTGCAGCTGAACGCCCCGGTCCGACGACGACGAGCGCCGATCCTCCAGGCCGCCCCGGTCGCCGGCGCCGTCAAAGGCGCGGCGGTAGCGGGCCGGCGGCTCCACGGCACCGGCTTCGACCGCCGGAAAGCGCCGCTTGGCACGTCCCACGGGGTGCACCGGCGCCGAGTGATCGCGTTCCCAGGGGGGCGGGGGGCGTTTGCGCGAGGTGGTCTGCATGGGGGCTTTTCCTCCTGATCGGTTTCCCGCGCCGGGCTGCTCCATCAAGGGCCCGGACAGGCTGGATAAGGCGTGCAGGGACCGTGCCACCGTCACCGGATGTTTCTGTCCGGCAAGCAGTTGCGCAACGCATGGAACCTTGTGCATCTTTGCGGATAGCAGTATCCGCCGTCCTTTCCCGTCCACACGCCGCCCGGCGCCGCATTCGCAACGCGAGATTGGCCGCATGAGATCTCCCGGACGCTTTCTCCTGTTCGTTCTGCTCGTGGTGGTGGGCGTAAAGCTCAGCGAGCAGCTGTATGCGCTGGTCGCCTTTCGCGACGAGCGGGCGCAGGCGCGCGACCTTCGCGAACGGCTGCTGGAAACGGGGACGGAGCTGGTGGCCGTCCGCGGCGAGTTCGACACCTTCAAGCAGCGGCTGGAGGCGGAGGATGCCGAGCTGCAGCGCGAGCTTTCGGGCCTGCGCCGCTTTACCCGGATGGGCCCCCTGACGACGCGGGTGTACGACCGGTACGAGCGCGAGCGGCTGCGCTACAACCTGCACGTGGAAGAGCGCAACAACATCGCGCGCGAGTGGGAGGCCAGCGCCCGCAGGCACGAGGCGTCGGCGCAGCGCTACAACCTGCTCGCGGACAGCCTGCAGGCGCTGGCCGTGCAGATGGGCGAGCCCTACTACCAGGTGCCCACCGCCCTGGAAGCCGCCGCCGAGCGCCGCAGCCGCGAGGGACAGACGCCGTAAGGGGCGCCCGTCTTCGACGGGAGCCCTCTCCCCCGCCCGCCGTTTCGCTCGTTCCTCGCGACGGCGGCCGACCCCTCCCCCAACTTCGGGGGAGGGGTTGTTTGGAAGGGGAGTTTCGTGGGCGATGCGGACTACGTGCGCGGGGGGTGAGGGCCCCCGCGCGGACCCGGCGGACCGGCCGCCGTAGCCGGGGCAGGGCACAGGGAGGAGTAACGCCGCCCCCGTAACCCGTCCCCTGTCCCCTGTCCCCTGTCCCCTGTCCCCCGCCGTTCCCCCGTCCGCCCCGAAAGCTTGACTTCGCCCGCGCGCGCAACGAACGTTCACGCTCCTGGGTCCCTGGCCAACCCGACTCGCCCCACCGCACGAATGCCCATCGCACCCGCCGCAACCGACCTGAGCCGCCGCGAGCGGCAGATCATGGACGTGGTCTACCGCCTCGGCAAGGCGAGCGTGACCGACGTCCTGGAGCGCATTCCCGAGCCGCCCAGCTACTCCGCCGTGCGCGCGCTGATGCGCATCCTGGAGGAGAAGGGGCACCTGCGCCACGAGCAGGACGGGCCGCGCTACCTGTACCTGCCCACCGTGCCCCGCGAGTCGGCGCGCCGCAACGCGCTGTCGCACATGGTGCGCACCTTTTTCGGGGGGAGCACCGAGGCCGCCGTGGCCGCGCTGCTGGACCCCGGCAACCGCCTGTCCGAGTCCGAGCTGGACCGCATCTCCGACCTCATCGACCAGGCCCGTACCCAGGGACGGTAAGCGTGGACGTTTCACTCCCCGCGCACGCCGCGGCGCCCTGGCTGGCGCCCGCCTTGTGGCTGGTGGCCCGCGGCTCCGTGCTGCTGGTGCTGGCCGCCCTGGCGGCGCTGGCCCTGCGGCGCGCCTCGGCCGCCACGCGCCACATGGCGTGGGCGCTGGCGCTTTGCGGCATGCTGGCGCTCCCCGCTCTCTCCCTGGCGGCGCCGCGGTGGGAGCTGCCCTGGCTGCACGTGGTTCCCCTGGACGCGCCGGCGCTGCTCGCGGCCACGGGACTGCCGGCCAGCGGGGACGCGCGGATGCCGTGGGGAACCGTCGTCCTGCTGGCCTGGGCGGTGGGCGCGGCGCTTACGCTGGGCCGATACGCCGTGGCCGTGGTGACGGTGCGGGTGATCGCCCGGCGGGCGCACGCCGTGACGGAGGGGCCGTGGATGGCGCGGGTGCGCGAGGCCGGCGAGGAGCTGGGGATGCGCGAGACAGTGCGCCTGCTGCAGGCGGACGGCGCGGCCATGCCCATGACGTGGGGGATCCTGCGCCCCGTGGTCCTGGTCCCGGCGGAGGCGGACGCGTGGACGGCGGAGCGCGCCCGCGTGGTGCTGCTGCACGAGCTGGCGCACGTGGCGCGGCGCGACTGCCTGTGGCAGACGGTGGCCCGGCTGGCGTGCGCGGCGTACTGGTTTCACCCCGGCGTGTGGTGGGCCGCGCGGCAGATGCACGTGGAGCGCGAGCAGG
>DASQZE010000212.1:0-3424 GCA_035638875.1 Longimicrobium sp. | reverse complement strand
CGATCTACCCGCCGGATTAAGCGCGCTGGTGGACGACGTTGCGAGAGTCGTCTGCGAGTACACGCACCCGATCCTCGCTTCGCTCACCGGATACCCCTACCTGCGGCGGGCAATTGCACAATCAATCTGAAGAAATGGTATTACAGATCGCGATCGTGTGGATGATGTGCCAGCACAGGCATCCACCTCCCACGCCGCCATCGTGCCCCTCCCAGAAAACGCGGATGGCCGTCCCCTCACCGGCAGCAACCTCGCTACCAAGGGGCTGATGCATCCTGCCGTTCGCCGTCCGATTCGCGTCCGGACGTCACGATCACGACGGTCCGGACTTGCGACCTCTTCCACCCCCGCGCGTGCGGGTGCGATGCGCCGCGACGGCCGGACGCGGAGCAGCCGAGTCGTGCGGGAGGCCAGAGATCCTTGGCAGCGCGCCGGCTGCCGGCGCGGGGACGGCCATCCGCGTTTTTTGCAGGAGAGGATACTGGCCACATGGCGCGGAACTCCGCCGAGGCACAGATCCACCTGATCGCGATCCGTAAAAGCCGGCGCTGGCGAGATAGGTCGTGCATCGGCGTTTACAGATCGCGATCGTGTGGATGATGTGCCAGCACAGTCATCCACCTCCCACGCCGCCATCGTGCCCCTCCCCAAAAACGCGGATGGCCGTCCCCTCGCCGGCAGCAACTCATCTACCAAGGGCCTGGTACACCCTGCCGTCCGCCGTCCGATTCGCATCCGGACGTCACGATCACGACCGTCCGGACTTGCGACCTCTTCCACCCAGCACGTGCGGGAGCGATGCGCCGCGACGGCCGGACGCGGATCAGCCGAGTCGTGCGGGAGGCTGGAGATCCTTGGCAGAGCGGCGGCTGCCGGCACGGGGACGGCCATCCGCGTTTTTTGCAGGAGAGGATACTGGCCACATGGCGCGGAACTCCGCCGGGACAGATCCACCTGATCGCGATCCGTAAAAGCCTGCGCTGGCGAGATAGGCCGTGCATCGGCGTTTACCGATCGCGATCGTGTGGATGATGTGCCAGCACAGGCATCCACCTCCCACGCCGCCATTGTGCCCCTCCCCAAAAACGCGGATGGCCGTCCCCTCGCCGGCAGCAACCTCGCTACCAAGGGGCTGATGCATCCTGCCGTCCGCCGTCCGATTCGCGTCCGGACGTCACGATCACGACCATCCGGACTTGCGACCTCTTCCACCCCGCGCGTGCGGGAGCGATGCGCCGCGACGGCCGGACGCGGATCAGCCGAGTCGTGCAGGAGGCCAGAGATCCTTGGCAGAGCGGCGGCTGCCGGCACGGGGACGGCCATCCGCATTTTTTGCAGGAGAGGATACTGGCCACATGGCGCGGAACTTCGCCGAGGCACAGATCCCACCTGATCGCGATCCGTAATAGCCGGCACTGGCGAGAAAGCCGTGCATCGGCACATCCTCGATTGGGCGCTGGCCCCGGATGAGCCGGGACCGCGCACACAACGCGGAAGGCCCCGCCGTCGCCGGCGGGGCCTTCCGTCCATCCATCGTGCATCCTACCCGAAATCCAGACCGGCCTACCGGCCGAGCCAGTAGGTGGCCTTGATGACGAAGATGTTGTCCGGGCGCTGGTTGAAGATGGCGCCCGCGTCGCGCGAGAAGTCGAAGTCGCCGTACGGCTCGCCCCCCGCGCGCTGCTGCTGCCACACGAAGAAGAGCGTGGATCCCGGGCGGTACTCCCAGCGCAGGACGGCGTTGCCGCGCAGCGACCGCACGTTCAGGTCCGGGTTGCCGAACGAGAACGCCTGCGCCGAGCGCTGCCCCGCCACGGCGCAGTTGCCGTTGGGGTCCGCCGTGTACCGGTTGGCCGCCTCGTCAAAGCACAGGCTGCCCCGGTCTTCGCCGTACACCGCCGTCTCGCTGGTGCGCGTCCCCGTGAACTCCTTGAAGCGCGAGTAGGCGCCGGCGAACACGTACGGCTGGGCGTACAGCTCCAGGGTCAGCGTGGGCGTGAACGTCCAGTTCAGCCGCGTGGTCATGGAAAAGATGTTCTGCCGGATGTCACTGAACAGCGCCCGCTGGCCGTAGAAGTGGGTCGCCGTGGAATCGGCGAAGCGGGTGACGAACTGCGTGACGTTCTTGTCGTACACGTAGCTGGGGCCCACCGAAACGGACACGTTGGGCGCCGGCTTGAAGCGCAGGCTGGCGTCCACTCCGAAGTAGCGTCCTCCGCCCGTGTCTTCGCTGTAGTTGTACGAGTTGGAGAACACGAACCGCTTGCGCGGGTCGGTGTTGAACCGGGTGTGCAGCAGGTAGGCCCCCGTGCTGCGCACGGCCGGCCCGCCCCGCGTAAGGCGGTCGTCGACGGACGACGGGTGCAGCTCCGTGTAGAACACCACGTTCCAGTAGTTGGGAAGCTGCCCGCCCGTAAACGCATGCAGCTGCGCCCCCGTGCCGTCGCCGTCGTAGTTGAACTCGGCCTGCCCGCCCAGGATCGCCGACCAGTTGCGAAAGTACCGCGTGGGCTTGTTCCACTGGCGCGACACGTTGGCCAGGGTCCACACCACGTCGCCCCGCGTCTGGTACGAGGCGTCGTTCACCTCGAAGCCGGGGCTGCGGACGTTGGCCACGCCCTCCCACAGCCAGGTGCCCGCGTCCTTGGCCATCCGCAGGTAGCCGCCGTAGCCCCGCAGCGCCGTGGCCCGGGCATCGAGCACGTCCGAGAACAGGCCGTTGCCGCCGCTCACCCGGTCCGGCCGCTGAAAGTAGCGCGCCGACGAGCGCTGCAGCCGCAGCATGGCGACCGAATCGCCCGCCACGTTGGAGAGGGCCAGGTTGCCCTGCAGCCGGTACGTGCGGTTGCCCCACCACGTCTCCCCGTCCACGCCCACGGCCTCGGCGTGCCCGGGCAGGCGCTGCTCCAGCACGTCCGAGTCGAACCAGCGGAACACCGAGGTGCCGATGGCGCCCACGGTGGTGTTGCCCCCGCGAAAGGTGCGTTTGACCCGGCCCACGAAGTAGTTGCTGGCCGGCTCCACCTCTTCGGTAAAGCGCGTGCCCGTGGTGTCCAGCCCCAGCGCGCGCCCCGACCGCGTGAGGGCGTTCATCACCCCCACCTGCAGCCCGCTGGACGTGCGCCCGGTCACCTTGGCGGCGGCCAGGATGGTGCTGTTCTCCGGCGACAGCACGTACTCCGCGTCGCCCCGGGTCACGGCGCCCTGCGGACGGCGGCCAATGCGCCGCGAGTAGAACAGCGTGGTCCCGCCGTCCGGGCTGGAGCAGTTGAGGCACTGGAACTCGCCGAAGTTGAACAGGCCGCTCCCCTCCACGAAGAACGGGCGCTTCTCGGCGTAGAACGTCTCGAAGGCGGACAGGTTCACCGACGCCGGGTCCAGCTCCACCTGCCCAAAGTCGGGGTTGAAGGTGGCGTCCAGGGTA